>NZ_JACARZ010000088.1:0-23718 GCF_013386315.1 Pseudomonas sp. P7779
TGCATCGACTCCACCAACCGCAACAACGCCGCCGTCGTGGTATAGGGCCGGCCCACCACCCCATTGCCCCCGGGCGCCTCGCTGTCGATCAACGTCAACGACGCCACCTCACGCCCCTGAGCCTGCAACCGCGTGGCCATCTCGAACACCACCCAACCGCCAAACGAATGCCCCACCAAATGCACTGGCCCCGAAGGACATTCCTGCTCCAGGGCCTGCAAATAACAGCGCGCCGCCGCCTCAACCTGGCTATGGGGCACCACCTCCCCATCCAGCCCACGGGGCTGCAAGCCAAAGATCGGCCAGTCCCGTCCCAACGCCTCGGTCAACCCTACAAACCCCGTCACGCTATCCCCCGCCCCCGGCACACAGAAGATCGGTGCCTGCCCGGCGCGACCACTCTGGATCCGCGACAACGGCTGATGCACCGCCACCGCCGGCGCCTCACTCAACGCCAGGGCCTCACCCATCGCCTGCCCCAGCGCCTGGATATGCGGTGCCTGCATCATGCTCTGGTGATCCCCCGGCACCTCAATGCGGCGCAATTGCCCCACGGCCAGTGCCTCATCCCATCCCAAATCCAGGCTGCGCCGCGAGAGTTCCGTCGGCCGCTCGGCGGCGCTGAACAAGTGCACCGCCAGCGGCATCGGGAACAGGCTGTAATGCGCCAACGCATGCCCATGCCCGACTTCCCGCTGGATAAAACTCAACAGGTCCGCGTCCGAAGCCGCCGCCATCTGCGCGTACAACAAATGCCGATCGCGGCAGCGTTGCAGCAAACCCGCAAAGTCCAGCTGTCCAATGTCCGCTTCCAGTTGCTCAAGGCTCGCCAACTCATCCACACCTCCCTGTGCCTTCCAATACGCCGTGCACTGCAACAGCAAATGCCGCTTGAGGGCATCCGGCCCGCTCCAGCGCGCCTTGCCCTGGTCGGTCATGCGCGGCACGTAGCTGTCGATCAACCCGAGGAATGCCACCGGTTCGTCCAGCCCCTGCAGTTGCATCGCCACTTCATAGGCCAACACCCCGCCGAACGACCAACCCGCCAGCCGATACGGCCCATGGGGCTGCACCGAGCGGATAATCCCCACCAGCCGCGCCGCCAGGCCTTCCATGGTCTGCAACTGCACCTCGCCAAGGGGCGTACCGGGCAGGCCATAGATCGGGTAGTCCCCCGGCAGGTGCCGGCCCAGCGCCGGGAAATACACGTCCATGCCGCTGAACTCATGCACCAGGAACAACGGCGGCTGGCTGCCGCTGGCGCGTACGGTGATCAGCGAGCTGTTGTTCTCCCGCGCCGTGCGCTGACCGAGCATCGAGGCAACCGAGGCCACGCTGGCGTGCTGGAACAGCTCGGCCAACGACACCTCAAGCCCCGCCTCTTCCATCAGGTTGACCAGCCGGATCGCCAGCAACGAATGGCCACCCAGTTCAAAGAAACTGTCATGCCGACCGACCTGCTCCAGCCGCAACACCTCGGCCCAGAGGCGTGCCAGGGTCTGTTCCAGCTCGTTCGCCGGCGCCTCGAACACGCGGCTCGCCGATGCCTCCAGCGCGGGCACCGGCAGGGCCTTGCGGTCGACCTTGCCGTTGGCTGTCAGGGGCATTTTTTCCAGCGGTACATAGGCCGATGGCACCATGTAGTCCGGCAGGTGCTGCAGCAGATGACTGCGCAACACTTCGATGGCCAGCGGCTCGCCGGTGTAGTACGCCACCAGGCGCTTGTCCCCCGGCGCATCTTCTCGTGCCAGCACCACCACATCCTTGATGCCGCTGCAGGTGGCCAGGCGTGCTTCGATCTCGCCCAACTCGATGCGGAAGCCGCGGATCTTCACCTGGTCGTCATTACGCCCGATGCACTCCAGCAGTCCGTCCGCCGACCAGCGCCCAAGGTCGCCGGTGCGGTACAACAAGCCATCGCCAAACGGATCATCGACAAACTTCTCGGCCGTCAGCTCCGGCCGGTTCAGGTACCCCTTGGCCACGCCATGCCCGCCAATGCAGATTTCCCCGACCACGCCCAGCGGCACCGGCTGCAAGTGCGCATCCAGCAGGTGGATTTGCGTGTTGGCAATCGGCCTGCCGATCGGCACGCTTTCGGCATCGGCGGCGATGGCCTGCACTTCATGCGTGGTGGCGTAAGTGGTGGTTTCCGTCGGGCCGTAGCAATGCACCAGCCGCAGTGCCGGCGCCTGGGCCAGCAGGCTGCGGAACGCCGCCGGGTCGGCCCGTTCGCCGCCGCACAACAGGATGCGCAGCCCGGCCAACGCGTCGGGAATCAATTGCACATACTGGTTGAACAGCGCAGTGGTGACGAACAGGATCGTCGCCCCGCCCGCCTTCAGTGCCCGGCCAAACGCGCCGGGGTCGAGCAAGGTCGCATGGTCGATCACCAGCACCTGGCCGCCGTTGAGCAAGGGGCCCCACACGTCCATGGTGCTCGCGTCGAACGCCGGATTGGAAGCGAACGCCACGCGGTCATGGGCGTTGAAATCGGCGTAGCCGTTATTGATCACCAGCCGCGTGATGCCCCGGTGCGGTACCAGAACGCCTTTGGGAGTGCCGGTGGAGCCGGAGGTGTACATGATGTACGCCACGCGCTCCGAGGACTGCGACAGGTCCGGGTTGTGGCTCGGTTGCGGGTCCAGCGCCAGGGTGTCGAGGTCGATACGTCGGGCTGGGTAAGCGACAGGCTCGCTGCTGTGGGTCAACAGCCACACCGCGCCACTGTCCTGCACCATAAAGGCCTGGCGCTCGGCCGGGGCGTTGATGTCCAGCGGCACGTAGGCCGCCGCGCATTTGAGGATTGCCAGTTGGCTGAGCAACAGGTCAATCGAGCGCGGCAACAGGATCGCCACATGGTCGCCGGGCTGCACGCCCAGGTTGCGCAGGTGGTGCGCCAACTGGTTGGCGCGGGTGTTCAGCGCGCCGTAACTCAGGGTGTGTTCACCATGCACCACTGCGATAGCACCCGGGCGTGCCTGCGCCTGGGCTTCGAACAAACGCTGCACCGTATGTTCGTGAGGGAATTCGCGCTGGGTGGCGTTGAATTCCATCCGCAGTTTTTCACGCTCCGCCGCCGGCAGAATCGACAGTTGGCTGATTGAGCCCCCTGCATTCTGTTCCAGGGCCTGCACCAGTTGCTCCAGGGCAACATGCAGGTACTCGCAGAGGCGTGGCGCGCCCTGCCCCATGGCGTCAAAGCCAAACCCGTCGCCCAGGTCATCGACACTCAGGGACAGCGCAAAGTTGGTACGTTCCTCGGCCTTGAGCACCTGCATGCCCTGCCACGCCTCGGCTACGCCGCCAGCGTGCGGGGCGCTATGGCGATAGTTGAACAGCACGCTGAACAGCGGCGTATTGGCCGGCAGCCCGCTGCAACGCTGGGCCAGGGCCAGTGGCGCATGTTCGTGACTGAGCAACCGGGTCAGGCTTGCGTGGGTGGCCATCAGCGCTGCGTGCACCGTGCGCTCACCCAGGTCGACCCGCAGCGGCAAGGTGTTGATGAACACGCCCAAGGCACGTTCGGCGCCTTCGCCGCCTTGCAGCCGGCCCAGCAATACGGTGCCGAACACCACCTGCTCGCGGCCGGAAACCTTGCCCAGCACCTGCGCCCAGGCCAGGTGCATCAGGCTCGCAGCACTCACCCCAAGCTGCCGTGCCAGGGTGCGCAGGCGCCCGTTCAACAGCGGGTCGACGCGCAAATGTGCCTGTTGCGCTTCACCCGGTGCACTCAATGCCAGCGTCGGCTCATCGACCTCCCCGAGCATCTCGCGGAAGAACGCTTCGTGCTCTTCCTCACGCATGCCCAACCGCGTCTGCGCCACATAATTGCGATACGGCACCGCCGCACCCAATTGCTCGCACCGGCCCAATAGACAGGCTTGCATCTCGTGCTGCAATACTTCCAGCGCCACGTGGTCCATCACCAGATGATGGAACAGCAACAACGCAACCACCCGCTGGTTGGCCGGGTCTTCGGCGTACACCAGGCGCATCAACGGTGCCTGTCCCAGGTCCAGGCGGTGCTGATGGAAGCGCGCCTGCAAGTGCTCCAGCGCATCGCCCGTCGCCTGAATCGCCTCGACCTGCAACGACGCCCGGCGCCACACTACTTGCACCGGTTCTTCCAGCCCGTCCCAGTGCATCGACGAGCGCAGGATATCCTGCCGCTCGATCACCGCTTGCAACGCCTGGGCAAACGCTTCAAGGCGCTCGACGCTGGCGAAGGCAAACTGCGCCTGTAACAGGTACGCGTCACCCTGTTGCACTGCGCGGTGGTGATACAGGATCCCGGCCTGCAACGGCGCCAGCGGGTAAATGTCCTGAACGTTGGCCGCGCCACCGGGAATGGTCGCGACAAGGCGGTCGATGGCGGGTTGCTTCAGGTTCACCAGCGTCAGCATGTCCGGGGTGATCCGCGTGCAATCCGCGGCAATCCCATTGGCCGGCACCACCACTTCGCGACCACCACCCACGGCAGCAGCCAAGGCTGCAAGGGTGGGTTGACCAAACAGGACTTTCACATCCGCCGACAACCCGACCCGACGCATGCGGCCGATCAGGCTGGCGGCCAGCAGCGAATGGCCGCCCAGCTCGAAGAAATGGTCGTGCCGACCGACACGCTCCACCTTGAGCAAATCAGCCCAGAGGCCGGCCAAGGTGATTTCGGTCTCACCCACAGGCGCGACGTACTCCCGGGCGCTCACCGATTCCAGACCCGGCGCCGGCAGTGCCTTGCGGTCGAGCTTGCCATTGGGGCTCAGGGGCAAGGCGTCCAGGTGCATGAAGGTGGCCGGTACCATGTAGTCCGGCAGGTGTTCCAGCAAATGGCTGCGCAAAGCGTCGATTTGCGCCGGCACGCCGGTGTAGTAAGCCACCAGCCGTGAATCGCGGGCGACCACGGCGGCTTCGTTGATCTGCGGGAATTGCAGCAGTCGCGCCTGGATCTCCCCCAGTTCGATGCGCAAGCCACGGATTTTCACCTGGTCGTCATTGCGGCCCAAATACTCGATGGTGCCGTCCGGCAGGTAGCGCCCGACGTCGCCGGTGCGGTACATCCGGCCCGCGCTGAACGGGTCCTTGAGGAAGCGCTCGGCCGTCAGCTCAGGACGGTGCAGGTAACCCCGGGCCACTTGCACACCGCCGATGAACAGCTCGCCCACCACACCCAATGGAACAGGCTGCAACTGCCCGTCCAGCAGGTACATGCGGGTGTTGGCAATCGGCTTGCCGATGGGGGTGTTGTCCGGCGTGACGGGCCCGGCGCAATCCCACGCCGTCACGTCCACCGCCGCTTCCGTCGGGCCATAAAGGTTGTACAAACCGATGCCCGGCAACTGCTGTTTGAAGCGGCGCACCAGGCTGCCGGGCAACGCTTCACCACTGCACATCACCCGCACCATCCCGGCGCTCTGGCTGACGTCGCCGTGGGCCAGGAACACATCGAGCATCGATGGCACAAAGTGCAGCGTGGTGATCTGCTCCGCCTCGATCACCTCACACAGGTAGGCCGGGTCTTTATGCCCGCCAGGACGCGCCATCACCAACCGCGCGCCGGTGAACAACGGCCAGAAGAACTCCCACACCGACACGTCGAAGCTGAACGGGGTTTTCTGCAACACCCTGTCCTGGGCAGTCAGTCCGTACTCGTCCTGCATCCACAGCAGGCGGTTGACCACGCCCGCGTGCTCGTTGATCACGCCTTTCGGTTGGCCGGTAGAACCCGAGGTGTAGATCACGTAGGCCTGATGCTGCGCGGTCAGCCCATCCACTCGTGGGTTGGACGTTGATTGGTGCTGCCAGGTGTTCCGGTCCAGGTCCACCAGCGGCACCGTGACGTCGCCCAGCAACGAACGGGTTTCGCCCTGCACCAGCACGGCGGCCGGGGCGCTGTCCTTGAGCATGTAGGCGATACGTTCCAGCGGATACGCCGGGTCCAGCGGCACATAACCGCCGCCCGCCTTGAGGATTGCGAACAGGCCGATGACCATCTCCAGGCCGCGCTCGACGCAAATCGCCACCCGCGAATCCGGCTGTACACCCAGCTCCCGCAGATGGTGCGCCAACTGATTGGCCCGTTCGTTCAGCTCGCGATAGCTCAGGCACTCCGAGCCTGCCTTCACCGCAAGCGCATCCGGCGTTCTCGCCACCTGGGCTTCGAACATACCGTGCAGCGTCTGGTCGAGGTTGTAATCCACTGTGGTGTTATTGAAGTCGAACAGCAGATGCTGGCGCTCCTGATCGTCCAGCAAGTCAGCCTGCTCCAGCACCGCCTGATCGTTATCCACCATGGCCTGCAGCACGCGGGTGAAATAGCCGACATAGCGTTGCATGGTCGACTCGTCGAACAACGCGATGGCGTATTCCAGGGTGCCGCGAATTTCGCCCCGGGTCTCGCCGAGGTTCAGGGACAGGTCGAACTTGGCAAAGTGACTGTCCTCCACAATGCCTTCAAGGCTCAGGTCGCCCAGAGCCAGCACCGGCGCGTCACTGTCCTGCCAGGTCAACATCGTCTGGAACAGCGGGCTATGGGCCAGGCTGCGCAATGGCCGGGTGATTTCCACCACCTGCTCAAACGGCAGATCCTGATGAGCCTGGGCGTCCAGCGCCAGCCCCTTGACCCGCGCCAGCAGCGCCTCGGCACTCAGTTCGCCCGAGGTATCAATGCGCACTGCCAGGGTGTTGACGAACAACCCGATCAGGCCTTCCACCTCGGCCCGCTGGCGGTTGGCGACCGGCGAGCCGATCACCACTTCCTCCTGCCCGGCCAAACGCGCGAGCAACGAGGCCCACGCCATCATCATCACCATGTACAGCGTGGTGCCGTGGCGCTGGCTGAGGGCCTTGAGCCCGGCGCTCAGGCGCTCATCCAGGTGCACCTCGACGCTGCTGCCGGCGTAGTCCTGCTGGGCCGGACGCGGACGGTCGGTTGGCAGCATCAGCAGCGCCGGCGCACCGTCCAGGGTGTGTTGCCAGTAGCTGCTCTGGCGATGCAGCACTTCGCCGCTCAGCCACAGGCGCTGCCATACGGCAAAGTCGCTGTACTGGATCGGCAACGGCGGCAGTGGGTCAGCCTCATCGTGGCTGAACGCCTGGTACAGCGCCATCAGTTCGCGGGTCAGCACGCCCATGGACCAGCCATCGGACACGATGTGGTGGATAGTCAGCAGCAATACGTGGTGATCGTCGGCCATGATCACCAGGCGCCCGCGCAACAGCGGGCCGCGCTGCAAATCAAAAGGCGCCGAGGCTTCGCCCTGGATCAACGCGTCAAGCACCTGCTGTGCTTCGGGGTGACGACGCAGGTCCTGGACTTGCAGGGGCATCACCTCTTCAGGCGGCACGATCAGCACCTGGGCGTCGTCATCCTGCTGGGCAAACCGGCTGCGCAAGGTCTCATGCCGCGCGACGATCCGCGCCAGGGCCCGTTGCAGCGCGTCGACGTGCAACTGCCCGCGCAGGCGCAGGCCGATGGGAATGTTGTAGGCGGTGTTGGCGCCCTCCATCAGCGCCAGGAACCACAGGCGTTGCTGGGCAAACGACAACGGCAACTCCGTGTCCCGCGCCGCCGGCAGGATATCCGGCAAGGTGCTGCGCCCGGCCTGGGCCACTACCTGCGCCACCGCCGCCAGTTCGGCATTGGCGAACAGTTCGCCCAGTGCCAGGTCGACCCCCAGTTGCTGGCGAACCTGGGACACCATGCGCATGGCCAGCAACGAATGGCCGCCCAACTCAAAGAAATGATCCTGGCGCCCAACACGTTCCACTTGCAACACATCGGCCCAGATCTGCGCGAGGACGGTTTCGATATCGTTATGAGGCGCCTCGTATTCGCGAGTGAAGACGGCGGCCAGGTCCGGCTTTGGCAGCGCCTTGCGGTCCAGTTTGCCGTTGGCGGTCAGGAGCAACGCATCGAGTTTCACGTAGGCCACCGGCACCATGTAGTCCGGCAAGTGCGCCACCAGATGGGCGCGAATCGCGCCAACCTGAAGCGGCTCGAATTGCGGGTTTTCGGTGAAGTAAGCCACCAGCCGTGGCTGGCCCGGTTGGTCTTCACGGGCCAGCACCACGGCTTCCTGGAGACCGGGCAGTTGGTTGAGGCGGGTTTCGATTTCTCCCAGTTCGATGCGCACACCGCGGATTTTCACCTGGTCGTCGTTGCGGCCCAGGTACTCGATATTTCCGTCCGGCAACCAGCGCGCGAGGTCGCCGGTGCGGTACATGCGGCCCGAATTGAATGGGTCATCCAGGAAACGTTCGGCGGTCATTTCCGGGCGATTGAGGTAACCCCGCGCCACGCCCTTGCCGCCCACATACAGTTCACCGGCAACCCCCAAGGGCACCGGGCGCTGCTGTTCGTCCAGCAGGTAAACCGTGGCATTGGAAATGGGCTTGCCGATATGCAACGGCTGCCCGGGCTCGATCCGCCCGGAGGTCGCCACCACCGTGGCTTCGGTGGGGCCGTAGTTGTTGATCACCTCGAAACGCTGGGCCCGGGTGAACTGGCGCAGGCGGTCGCCGCCAATCAGCAAGGTGCGCAGGGTCGGGTGCTCAATGTTCTGGCTGAACGCATATTCGGCCACCGGCGTGGGCAGGAAACACACGTCCAGCGGTTGTGCGCGCCACCAGTCCAGCAGCGCGTCGATATCTTCAGCGCCGTCGTGGGCCGGCGGCAGGTGCAAGGTGGCCCCCACGCACAGTGCCGGCCAGACTTCCCAGGCCATCGCGTCAAAGCCAAACCCGGCAACGCTCGCGGTGTGGCGGCCTGCGCACAGGTCAAACGCCGTGCAGTGCCAGTCCACCAGGTTGGCCACGGTGTGATGTTCCACCATCACGCCCTTGGGCAGGCCGGTGGAGCCGGAGGTGTAGATCACGTAGGCCAGGTTGGCGGGCGTGACGGCCACCTGCGGGTTGCTCGCCGAATGGTGGTGCCAGGTAAAACGGTCCAGGTTGATCACCGGCACATCGAGCGCGGGCAGGCGCTCCAGCAATGCATGTTGGGTCAGTACCGCGACCGGGGCGCTGTCGCCGAGCAGGTAGCTCAGGCGCTCGGCCGGGTGCGACGGGTCCACCGGTACATAGCAGGCGCCGGACTTGAGGATCGCCAGCAACCCGGCCAGGGTGTCCAGCCCGCGCCGGGCAACGATGGCCACGCGATCGTCGGGTTTTACCCCCAGCGCCAGCAGGTGATGGGCCAGCAGGTTGGCTTGTTGATTCAACTCGGCGTAGGTCAGCTGGCGGCCTTGATACACCGCGGCCACCGCGTCCGGGGTCAGCAGGGTCTGGGCCTCGATACGCCCATGCAGGGTGGTGCCTTGCGGGAAGTCGATGGCTGTCGCGTTGAACTGCTCCAGCAAGTGCCGCTGCTCCGCCTCGGGCAACACCGACAAGCGATTCAAGGGTGTTTCGGGTGCCTGTTCCAGCGCCTGAACCAGGTTCCCCAGGGCAGTTTGCAGATAAGCGCACACCCGCTGCGGATCAACCTGGGCGCTGGCCAACAGGCTCAGGCTGAAGTCTTCGCCCAGGTCGTCGACGCTCAGGGTCAACGGGTAGTTGGTGCGTTCCTCGGAGCGCAACGCTTGAATACCCTGCCAGGCCGAGACCGCTTCGGCGCTCGCGCCGCCTGCGCTATGGCGGTAGTTGAGCAACGCGCTGAACAGCGGCGTCGGCGCCACTACACCGCTGCAACGCTGGGCCAGGGCCAGCGCCGCGTGTTCGTGACGCAGCAAGGTGGTCAGCCGGGCATGGGTCGCCTTGACCCCGGTGCGCACGTCTTCGGCGCCTACATCCACCCGCAATGGCAAGGTGTTGATAAAGATCCCCAGGGCACGGTCGGTGTCGTGGCTGCCCTGCATGCGGCCCATCAGCACCGTGCCGAACACCACCTGTTCCTTGCCCGCCAGCACCCCCAGCACCTGGGCCCAGCCCATGTGGAACAGGCTCGCGGCGCTGACGCCCAACTGCCGGGCCTGGGCGCGCAAGCGCCGGCTCAGCTCCGGGGCCAGCGGCAGGCTGATCTCCTGGATGTTGTCGCCGTCGCCCTGCACATCCTGCAGGCCGTAGGGCAAGGTCGGCTCGCTGATGTCGCCGAGCATCTGCCGGAAGAACCCTTCGTGCTCCTGCTCGCTGATGCCCAGGCGCGCCTGGGCGACATAGTTGCGAAACGGCACCGCCTGGCCCAGTTCAGCCGCCCTGCCCAGCAGGCAGGCTTGCATCTCGTGGCAGACCACTTCCAGCGCGCTGTGGTCCAGGGCCATGTGGTGGAACAACAGCATCGCCACCACCCGTTGGCCGGCTTCATCCCAGGCCCGCACCAGGCGCAGCAGCGGCGCGCGGGTCACGTCCATGCGGTAGTGGCGGCCATCGAACAGGCGATGCAACTGGGCGGCGATATCGCCGTCTGCCGGGTCCAGTTCAATCGCCTGCACCGGCAGGCGCGCCGTGCGCCAGACCACTTGCGACGGCTCTTCCAGGCCTTCCCACACCACGCCGGTCCGCAGGATGTCGTGACGGTCGATCACCTGTTGCAAGGCCAGGGCAAAGCCCTCGAAACGCTCAAGGCTGTCGAAGGCAAACAGCGACTGCATGATGTACGGGTCGCCGTGTTCGGCACTCACATGATGGTAGAGGATGCCCTCCTGCAACGGTGCCAGCGGGTAGATGTCCTGCACATTGGCGACGCCACCCTCGACGGTCTCGAGGATGCGATCGATGGACGCCTGGCTGAGGGTCGACAGGCTCAGCATCTGCGGGGTAATCGAGGTAGCGCCCGGTGGAATGCCATTGGCCGGCACCTGCACCTCACCGGCCTTGGTGGCCGAGTACTCCCCGGCCTTGATCAGCTCGATCAGCGCCGGCTTGTGTTCGCGCAGCGAGGCCACCAGTGCCGCGTCGCTCAGGGCCTGCTTGTTGCCTTGCACCGACAACTGATCGCCCTTGAGCGCCAGTTGCACATCTTTGGCCTTGAGTGTCGCCAACAGTTCGATGATGCTCACAGGACGATCTCCATTCGTTCGGTAATTGCGGCGTAGCCGGCCAGGGTCGGCTGTTCGAACAGGCCCCGCACATCGGCTTCCATGCCTTCCTGACGCAAGCGTCCGATCAAGCTGACGGCCAGCAACGAGTGCCCGCCCAGCTCGAAAAAGTTGTCGTGACGCCCGACCCGCTCCACCTTCAGCAGCTCGGCCCACAGCCGCGCCAGGGTGATTTCGGTAGCGCCCACCGGGGCTTCGTACTCGCGCACGATCAGCGATTCCACACCCGGCGCCGGCAAGGCCTTGCGGTCGAGCTTGCCGTTGGGGCTCAGGGGCAGAGCGTCGAGATGGACGAATACCGCGGGCACCATGAAGTCCGGCAAGCGCGCCAGCAGGTGCGCCCGCAACTGTTCGATATCGGCTGGCACGCCGGTGTAGTACGCCACCAGGCGTTCGTCGCGGGCCAACACGGCCGCTTCCTTCACCTGTGGGTACTCGGTCAGCCGCGCCTGGATTTCTCCGAGTTCGATACGCAGGCCACGGATTTTCACCTGGTCGTCATTACGGCCCAGGTACTCGATATTGCCATCCGGCAGGTAGCGCCCGACGTCACCGGTGCGGTACATCCGGCCTGGGTTGAACGGGTCCTTGAGGAAGCGCTCGGCCGTCAGCTCGGGACGGTGCAGGTAGCCGCGAGCCACTTGCACACCGGCGATAAACAGCTCGCCCACCACGCCCAGCGGCACCGGTTGCAACCGGGCATCCAGCAGGTACATGCGGGTGTTGGCAATCGGCTTGCCGATAGGCGTGTTGTCCGGCACCACGGGCCTGGCGCAGTTCCAGGCGGTCACATCCACTGCGGCTTCCGTCGGGCCATAGAGGTTGTACAGGCCGATGCCGGGCAATTGCTGCTTGAAGCGCCGCACCAGGCTGCCGGGCAAGGCTTCGCCGCTGCACATCACCCGCAGCAGCCCGGCGCCCTGGCTGACATCACCGTGGGCCAGGAACACATCGAGCATCGACGGCACGAAGTGCAAGGTGGTGATCTGTTCTGCCGCAATCACCTCGCACAGGTAAGCCGGCTCCTTGTGCCCGCCGGGGCGTGCCATGACCAGCCGCGCACCGGTGAACAGGGGCCAGAAGAACTCCCACACCGACACATCGAAGCTGAACGGGGTTTTCTGCAGTACCGCATCAGTGGCGTTCAGGCCGTAGGCGTCCTGCATCCACAGCAGGCGGTTGACCACACCCGCGTGCTCGTTGATCACGCCCTTGGGTTGGCCGGTGGAGCCGGAGGTGTAGATCACGTAGGCCTGGTGCTGCGTGGTCAACCCGGGAACCTGTGGGTTGGACACCGGCTGGTGCGCCCAGGTGTTCTGGTCGAGGTCCACCACCGGCACCGTCACGTCGCCCAGCAACGAACGGGTAGCGCCCTGCACCAGCAGCGCCGCGGGCTGGCTGTCTTGCAGCATGTAGGCGAGGCGATCCAGCGGGTACGCCGGGTCCAGCGGCACATAACCACCGCCGGCCTTGAGGATCGCAAACAGACCGATGACCATCTCCAGTCCACGCTCGACGCAAATCGCCACCCGCGCATCCGGCTGCACGCCCAGTTCCCGCAGGTGGTGCGCCAGTTGGTTGGCGCGCTGGTTCAGCTCGGCATAGGTCAGGCATTGCTCACCCGCCTTCACCGCCAATGCATCCGGCGTGCGCTCGACCTGGGCCTCGAACAGGCCGTGCAGGGTCTGCGCCAGGTCGTAGTCAACCTCGGTGGCATTGAAATCAAACAGCAGTTGCTGACGCTCTGCATCCCCCAGGATCGGCAGGCGGTCAAGGGCCTGGTGCGGCGCGTGCTCCAGGGCCTCCACCAACTGGGTCAACGCCATCTGCATATAACCGCAGACCCGTTGTGCGCCTACCTGGGCCGGGGTCAACGCGGTGAAGTCATAACCATCACCCAGGTCATCGACGTTCAGGGTCAACGGATAGTTGGTGCGCCCGTCATTGGTCAGGGTCTGCATGCCTTCCCAGGCGTGCTGCGCGTCCTGTGAACGGGTGGCGCCGCCCCGGTGGCGATAATTGAGCATCGAGCTGAACAGCGGCAGCGGCGCCGCCACCCCGCTGCAACGCTGGGCCAGGGCCAGGGAAGCATGTTCATGGCCCAGCAGCGCGGTGAGCCGGGCATGGGTGCTGCGCACGCTATCGCGCGCGCCTTGCCCGTCGATATCCAGGCGCAATGGCAGGGTGTTGATGAACACGCCAAGGGCCCGGTCCGCGCCCTCGCCGCCCTGCATCCGGCCGACCAGCACCGTGCCAAACACCACATTCGGCTTGCCCGACGTCACCG
This sequence comes from Pseudomonas sp. P7779, assembly GCF_013386315.1. NCBI lineage: Bacteria > Pseudomonadati > Pseudomonadota > Gammaproteobacteria > Pseudomonadales > Pseudomonadaceae > Pseudomonas > Pseudomonas sp. P7779. The sequence continues at coordinate 13,324 of NZ_JACARZ010000088.1, forward strand.
CCAACACCTGCGCCCATGCCAGGTGGAACAGGCTCGCGGTGCTCACGCCCAGCAGGCGTGCCTGGGCCCTGAGGCGCCGGCTGACGGCAGCGTCCAGGTGATGCGTGAATTCTTCGATATCCCGACCATCGCCCTGCACATCCTGCAAGCCAAACGGCAGCGTTGGCTCATGGATATCGCCAAGCATCTCGCGGAAGAACCCTTCATGCTCCTGCTCGCTGACACCCAGTCGCGCCTGCGCCACGTAGTTGCGATAAGGCATCGGCGCGGCCTGCGGTGCGGGGTGCCCCAGCAGGTAGCCCTGCATTTCCCGCAGCACCACGTCGAACGCGGTGTGGTCCAGCACGATGTGGTGATACAGCAGTACCGCCACCACCCGCTGATTGGCCGGGTCGTTGGCGTACATCAGGCGAATCAGCGGCGCCTGGGCGATGTCCAGCCGGTAGCGCCGGGCGTCGAAACGCTGATGCAGGCCGGCCAGCACATCACCGTCCAGATGCAGCGCTTCGACCGTCAATCGAGCCTTGCGCCACACCACTTGCACCGGCTGCGCCAAGCCTTCCCAGACCACACCGGTACGCAGGATGTCGTGGCGGTCGATCACCTGCTGCAAGGCCTGGGCGAAGCTGTCCAGGCGCGCCTGGGTATCGAATGCCAGGTGCGATTGCAGCAGGTACGGATCGCCCTGCTCCGCCGTGATGTAGTGGTAAAGAATGCCTTCCTGTAACGGTGCCAGCGGGTAAATATCCTGCACGTTGGCGGCGCCACCCGGCACGCTGGCGACGATCTGGTCGATCATCGGCTGATCCAGCTCCACCAATGGCAGCATCGAGGGCGTGATGCGCGGGCAATCGGCGGCGATGGCATTCACCGGCACCACCACTTCCCGGCCACTGCCCACTGCCGCTGCCAATGCCGCCAGCGTCGGCTGGCTGAACAGCACCCGCACATCGGCGCTGAGGCCGGCCTGGCGCATGCGCTCGATCAGGCTTACCGCCAGCAAGGAATGGCCGCCCAGCTCGAAGAAGTGGTCATGGCGGCCCACTTGCTCCACCTGCAACACCTCGGCCCAGATCCGCGCCAGGGTGGTCTCGACTTCGCCGCGTGGGGCTTCATATTCCCGGCTGAGCACGGCGGCCTGATCCGGTGCCGGCAGCGCCTTGCGGTCAAGCTTGCCGTTGGCGGTCAACGGCCAGCTGTCGAGTTTGACGTAGGCCACCGGCACCATGGCCTCGGGCAGTTGGCTGTGCAGCTCGGCGCGCAGGGTTTCGATAACCAGCGGGGTTTGCTGGGTGAACCAGGCCACCAGGCGGCCGTCGCGCACCAGCACCACGGCTTCCTTGACGCCGTCGACGGCGGCCAGGCGGGTTTCGATTTCTCCCAGCTCGACGCGCACGCCCCGGACTTTTACCTGGTCGTCGTTGCGGCCCAGATATTCAATGTTGCCATCCGGCAGCCAGCGCGCCAGGTCGCCGGTGCGGTACATGCGGCCCGGGTTGAACGGGTCATTGAGGAATCGCTCGGCGGTCAGGTCCGGGCGATTCAGGTAGCCGCGGGCCACGCCGCGGCCGCCTACATACAGCTCACCGGCCACACCCACCGGCACCGGCCGTTGTTGTGCATCCAGCAGGTACACCGTGGCATTGGCCATCGGCTTGCCGATATGCAGCGGCTGGCCGGCGCGCACCCGGCCAGAGGTGGCGACCACCGTGGCTTCGGTGGGGCCGTAGTTGTTGATCACCGCGAAACGTCGCTCATGGCTGAACTGGCGCAGGCGATCACCGCCGATCAACAGGGTGCGCAGGCTTGGGTGCTCAAGGTCCTGGCTGAACGCGTACTCGGCCACCGGGGTGGGCAGGAAGCTCACGTCCAGCGGCTGGGCCAGCCACCAGGCCAGCAGTTCGTCGATGTTTTCATTGCCGACATGGGCCGGTGGCAGGTGCAAGGTCGCCCCCACGCACAATGCCGGCCAGACTTCCCAGGCCATGGCATCGAAACCGAAGCCGGCCACGCTGCTGGTGTGGCTGCCGGCCTGCAGGTCGAAGGCTTCACAGTGCCAATGCACCAGGTTTTCCACGGTGCGGTGTTCCACCATCACGCCTTTGGGCTGGCCGGTGGAGCCGGAGGTGTAGATCACATAGGCGAGGTTCGCCGGGGTCAGGCTGGCGACGTGGGGATTGGTGCCGGCGGGATAGGCGCCATGCAGATCGACGATGGCGATATCACCGAGCACGCCACGGGTGCTCTCTTCGGCCAGGACCGCGACCGGTGCGCTGTCTTGCAGCAGGTAAGCGATGCGCTCGGCCGGATAGGCCGGGTCTACCGGGACGTAGGCCGCGCCCGCCTTGAGAATCGCCAGCAGGCCCGCCAGCATCTGCGGGCCGCGTCGGCAGCAGATCGCCACACGGTCGTCGGGCTGTACGCCCAGCGCCAGCAAGTGATGGGCCAATTGGTTGGCGCATTGGTTGAGCTGTTGGTACGTCAGGTGCTGGCCGTCCTGGCTCACGGCAATCGCCTGCGGCAGGCGCAGGGCCTGGGCTTCGAAAGCGCCGTGCAGGGTCTGCCCTTGCGGGTAGTCGCGGGCGGTGGCGTTGAAGCTGCGCAGCAGGTGTTCGCGTTCGCGGGCAGGCAGTACCGGCAACTGATGCAACAGCGTTTGCGGCGCGTGCTCAAGGGCCTCCACCAGTTGCTCCAGCGCACTGTGCATGGAGTCGCACAGGCGCTGCGCGCCGATGGATTCCAGCGCCAGTACCGTCAAGCCGAAGCCCGTACCGAGGTCATCCACACTCAAGGTCAGCGGGTAGTTGCTGCGTTCTTCGCCGCCGAGCAATTGCACGCCTTCCCAGATACCGTGGCCGTCGCGGGCCATTTCGCCCGGGGTGCTGTGGCGGTAGTTGAGCAAGGCACTGAACAACGGCATCGAGTTCGGCACGCCGCTGCACCGCTGGGCCAGCGCCAGGGATGCATGCTCATGGCCCAGCAAGGCACTGAGACGGGCGTGGGTCGCCTTGACGCCGGCACGTACCGCGTCGGCACCCACCTCCACCCGCAGCGGCAAGGTGTTGATGAACATGCCCAATGCCCGGTCGGCACCTTCGCCGGCTTGCATGCGGCCCATCAATACGGTGCCGAACACCACGTCCTGACGGCCCGACACCAGCCCGAGGACCTGGGCCCACGCGAGGTGCATCAGGCTCGCAGCGCTGACCCCCAGTTGCCGCGCCTGTTCCCGAACCCGCAGCGCCAGCCCTGCATCGACGGGCAATTCGGCCTCTTCGATATCCCGGCCATCGCCCTGCACATCCTGCACGCCGAAGGGCAGCGTGGGCTCGTCGACATCGGCGAGCATTTCGCGGAAGAACTGCTCGTGTTCCTGGGCGCTGACACCCAGGCGAGCCTGGGCCACGTAGTGACGGAACGGTGCCGCGGTCGGCAAGTCATCGGCCTGGTTGAACAGGAACGCCCGCATTTCCTGGCCGACCACTTCCATGGCGGTGTGGTCCAGTGCCAGGTGATGGAACAGCAGGATCGCCGCGACCCGCTGGTTGGCCGGGTCCTGCGCATACACCATGCGCAGCAGCGGCGCCTGGGTGATATCCAGGCGATAGTGGCGGGCATCAAAACGCGCGTGCAGTTGTTCGATCACATCACCATCGGCCGGGTCCAGCGGGATGTTCTGCACCACCAGTTCGGCCTGGCGCCACACCACTTGCACCGGGCTGTCCAAGCCTTCCCACACCACGCTGGTGCGCAGGATATCGTGGCGCGCCACGACCTTTTGCAGCGCGCCCATGAAGGCCTGCAAACGCTCGACGCTGTCAAACGCCATGCGCGATTGCAGCAGGTAGGGGTCACCCTGTTCGGCGCTGATGTGGTGGTAGAGGATGCCTTCCTGCAACGGCGCCAGCGGGTAGATATCCTGCACGTTGGCCGCACCGCCGGGCACCGTCGCCACGATGCGGTCGATGGCCGGCTGGTCCAGCTTGACCAGGGTCAGCATCGACGGCGTGATGTGCTCGCAGCCAGGCGCAATGCCGTTGGCCGGCACCACGATTTCCCGGCCACTGCCCACCGCCGCCGCCAGCGCCGCCAGGCTTGGCTGGTTGAACAGCACCCGCACATCGGCGCTCAGGCCGGCCTGGCGCATGCGCTCGATCAGGCTCACCGCCAGCAACGAATGGCCGCCGAGTTCAAAGAAGTGGTCAAAACGCCCGACACGCTCGACCTTTAGCACGTCCTGCCAGATTTGCGCCAGCAGGGTTTCCACCTCGCCCTCCGGGGCTTCGAAACCACGGCTGAGCAGCGACGCCTGATCCGGCGCAGGCAGGCCCTTGCGGTCCAGCTTGCCATTCGCCGTCAGCGGCAACAGTTCCAACCAGACATAGGCCGACGGCACCATGTAGTCCGGCAGCCGGCTTTGCAGGTGCGCTCGCAACGCTTCAATACTCAGCGGCGCCTGGGCGGTGTAGTAAGCCACCAGGCGCTTGTCGCCGGGCTCATCTTCACGGGCCAGCACCACCGTGTCTTTCACGCCGGAATAGCTGGCGAGGCAGCTTTCGATTTCACCGGGCTCGATACGGAAACCCCGGATTTTCAGCTGATGGTCGTTGCGGCCCTGGTACAGCAAGGTGCCGTCCGCCTGCCAGCTCGCCAGGTCGCCGGTGCGGTACAGCAGCCCATCGCCGAACGGGTCGACGATAAATTTCTCGGCGGTCAATTGCGGCTGGTTCAGGTAACCCTTGGCCACACCCGCGCCACCGATGTACAGCTCGCCAACCACGCCCAACGCCACCGGCTGCTGCCGTGCATCCAGCACGTAGGCACGGCTGTTGCCAATCGGTCGACCAATCGGAATACCGCCCTCACCCACCGACTTGATCTCGAAGGTGGTGGAAAACGTCGTGGCTTCGGTGGGGCCATAGCCATTCAGCAGGTGCTGCGGCGCGCCGTGCTCAAGCACCCGGGCGATCACCTGCGGGTCGAGCACATCGCCGCCGACGATCAGGTAGCGCAGTTGCCGGAACATCGGCATCAACCCGTCGGCGTACTGATGGAACAGCCCGGCGGTCATCCACAACACGCTGACGGATTGCTCCTGCAACAGGGCGCCAAACGCGGCCTGGGACAGCAACGTGGCATGCTCGACCACCACCACGCAGCCGCCGTTGAGCAACGGCGCCCACACATCGAGGGTGCTGGCGTCGAACGCCGGGTTCGAGGCGAAGGCCACCCGGTCGCGGTGATTGAAGTCGGCGTAGCCGTTGTTGATCACCAATCGAGAGACGGCGCGATGGGGCACCTGCACGCCCTTGGGCGCACCGGTTGAGCCGGAGGTGTACATGATGTACGCCACGCTTTCGGCAGACTGGGACAGGTTCGGATTATGGGTCGGCTGATTGTCGAGGTTCAGCCCGTCGAGATCACGCAGCACCTGCCCGGCATGACTGTCCTGCACCATGAACGCCTGGCGTTCGTCCGGTGCATTGATATCCAGCGGCACGTACACCGCCGCGCACTTGAGGATGGCGAGCTGGCTGACCAGCAGGTCGATGGAACGTGGCAGCGCGATGGCCACGCTGTCGCCCGGTTTTACACACTGGTCGATCAAATAGTGGGCCAGGCGATTGGCCCGCAGGTTGAGTTCGCGGTACGTCAGCGACACGTCGCCGTGCACCACCGCCAGCGCGTCGGGGCTGGTCAGGACGCTGGCTTCGAAGATCCCGTGCACGGTGTGCGTAGCCGGGTAGGCGCGGGCAGTGGCGTTGAAGTCCACCAGCACTTGATGCCGCTCGGCGGGTGGCAGGATCGACACTTGATGCAGCGGTGTGGTCGGCGCCTGTTGCAGTGCCGTGGCCAGGTTGCGCAAGGCGCTGAGCATGTAGTCGCCGACGCGCTGCACATCCACCTCCGCCACGCCTTGCACGGTCAGGGCAAAGCCTGCGCCGAGGTCGTCGACGTTCAGCACCAGCGGGTAGTTGCTGCGCTCCTCGGAACTGAGGATTTCGATCCCGGCGTCGGCGAACGGGCTGGCGCCCGGCGCTTCACCCGGCGCGCTGTGGCGGTAGTTGAGCAAGGTGCTGAACAATGGCAGCGCACCGGACACGCCACTGCATCGCTGGGCCAGTGACAAGGAGGCATGTTCATGCCCCAGCAACTGTGCCAGCCGCGCATGGGTGGCGCGCACGCCAGCCTGCACGCCCACCGCGCCGACACTGACCCGCAACGGCAAGGTATTGATGAACATCCCCAGCGCCCGGTCGGCGCCCTCGCCGCCGTGCAGCCGGCCCAGCAGCACGGTGCCGAAGACCACGTCGTCCTGGCCCGAGACCTGGCCGAGGACCTGGGCCCATGCCAGGTGCACCAGGCTTGCGGCACTCACCCCCAGTTGCCGGGCCTGCTCGCGAAGGCCCAGGCTGAGGGCCGGTTCCAACGCCACGTGCGCTTCGCGCACACCGCTGCCGTCGCGGTTCACGTCCTGCAAGCCGAAGGCCAGGGTCGGCTCGTCGATGTCGCCGAGCATTTCGCTGAAGAACGCCTCATGCTGCGCAGCGCTCACACCGAGGCGCGCCTGGGCCACGTAGTTGCGGTACTGCACGGCGTCGGGCAGCAAGCCGGTTTCGCCTGCAAGGCTCGCGCTCATTTCCTCCACCAGCACCTGCAACGCGGTGTGGTCCAGCAGGATGTGGTGCAGCAGCAGGATGCCGACGTAACGGCCGTGATCCTCGGCGTAGGCAAACCGCATCAACGAGGCGCGGGACAGGTCGAGGCGGTAGTGGCGTGGGTCGAAGCGTTCCTGCAGTTGCGCCAATACGGCACTGAAAGGATCGGCTTCAACCTGCTCAACCACCAGCAGCGCCTGGCGCAAGACCACCTGCACCGGCTCGTCCAGGCCTTCCCAGACAATCCCGGTACGCAGGATATCGTTGCGCTCGATCACACTTTGCAGCGCACGGATAAACGCCTCGACCGGCTCATGGCCGCTGAAGCTGAACTGCACCTGCAACACGTAGGGATCGCCTTCGGTGGTTGCCAGGTGGTGGTAGAGGATGCCGGCCTGCAACGCGGCCAGGCCGTAGATGTCCTGCACGTTGGCGATGCCGCCGGGGACACTGGCGATGATATGGTCGATGGCCTGCTGGTCGAGATTCACCAGCGGCAGCATGTCCGGGGTGATGTGCCGCGTCGCTTCGCCGATCAGGTTGGCCGGGACCTGCACTTCATGTTGCCCGCCCACCGCAGCGGCCAGCGCAGCCAGGGTCGGCTGGCCGAACAGCACCCGCACATCGGCGCTCAGCTCGAGCTGGCGCATGCGCTCGATCAGCTTGACCGCCAGCAACGAATGGCCGCCCAGCTCGAAAAAGTTGTCCTGGCGCCCGACCCGGTCGACCTTCAGCAGGTCTTGCCAGAGATTCGCGATCGCGGTTTCCACCGCGCCTTGTGGCGCTTCATAACCACGACGGGCCAGGGCATCGGCGTCCGGTGCCGGCAAGGCCTTGCGGTCGAGCTTGCCGTTGGTGGTAAGCGGGAACGCGTCGAGCAGCACAAAGGCGCTGGGCACCATGTACTCGGCGAGGGACAGCAGCAGGTGGTCACGCAGCTCAGCGGCAGTGGGCGTGTGTTCAGGCTGGGCAATCACGTAGGCCACCAGGCGCTTGTCGCCCGGTTCGTCTTCGCGGGCAATCACCACGGCTTCGCGCACACCTTCGCAGGTGGCCAGGCGTGCTTCGATTTCCCCCAGTTCGATACGGAAACCGCGAATCTTCACCTGGTCGTCGTTGCGCCCCAGGTACTCGACACTGCCGTCGGCCAGCATCCGGCCGAGGTCACCGGTCTTGTACAGGCGCAGGCCGGTTGCGGGATCCGTCAAAAAACGTTCGGCCGTCAGCTCATCGCGGTTGAGATAACCTCGCGCCACGCCGGCACCGCCGACGTACAACTCCCCGACTACGCCGCTCGGCACCGGTTCGCGGCGGGCGTCCAGCACATACAGTTGCAAGTCGGGAATGCGCACGCCAATCGGGCTCACGCCCACCCGCTGTGCATCCGCCGCCTCCAGGGCACGGTAGGTCACATGCACGGTGGTTTCGGTGATGCCATACATGTTGACCAACCGCGTACCGGCGTTGGTCACCCGGGCGTACCACGGCTTGAGAATCCCCGGTTCCAGGGCTTCACCGCCGAAGATCACCTGGCGCAGCGAGTGCAGTTGCTGGCTGCGGCCCTGCGCCGCGATCAACTGGCGGAACGCGCTCGGGGTCTGGTTGAGAATACTGACGCCGGCTTCGCACAGCAGTGCGTAACACTCGTCCGGCGAGCGGCTGACCAACTGCGGCACCACCAGCAACTGCCCGCCATGCATCAGCGCGCCCCAGATCTCCCACACGGAGAAGTCGAAGGCAAACGAGTGGAACAGCGCCCAGGTGTCATTGGCGTTGAACTTGAACCAATGCTCGGTGGCGCTGAACAGTCGCGCGACGTTGCGGTGTTCGATCATCACGCCCTTGGGCAGGCCGGTAGAGCCGGAGGTGTAGATCACATAGGCAAGGCTGGACGCGCTGATTGCAACGTTGGGGTTGACGATGGGCTCGTGCTGCAGGCTGTTGAGGTCGATCGACGTGACGTCGCCCACCAGGTGGCGGGTGTCGTCCTGCACCAGCACCGCCAGCGGCGCGCTGTCTTTCAGGGTGTAGGCGATACGGTCCAGCGGGTAGGCCGGATCGATCGGCACATAACCCGCCCCAGCCTTGAGAATCCCCAGCAGGCCAATGATCATTTCCAGCCCGCGTTCGACACAGATCGCCACCCGGTCGTCGGGGCGGATGCCATGCTTGAGCAGGCAATGCGCAACCTGGTTGGCGCGCTCGTTCAGCTCGCGGTAGCTCAGGTGTTCGTGTTCAAAGCGCAGCGCGATGGCTTCGGGATGGCTGGCGGCATGAGCTTCGACTTGCTGGTGGATCAGGGCTGAATCGGCGTAGTGCTGGGTGCTGGCGTTAAGGCCATGCAGCAGATGCTGGCGTTCGGCGGCAGGCAGGATGCCCAGGTTGTGCAACGGTGCATCTGGCGTTTGTTCCAGGGCCAGCACCAGGTTTTCCAGGGCGGTGTGCAGGTAACCGGCAATGCGCGTCGCGCCGATGGAGGCGTCCACCATCACGGTAAAGGCAAAGCCTTCGCCCAGGTCATCGACGTTGACCGTCAGCGGGTAGTTGGTGCGTTCTTCGGCGCCCAACACCTGGATGCCTTCGGCGATGTCGATCACCGCCTGGGTGTCCGAGGCATCGCTGTGACGGTAATTGAGGATGGCACTGAACAACGGCGTGGGTGCGGCCACACCGCTGCAACGCTGGGCCAGGGCCAGGGAGGCGTGTTCGTGATCGAGCAGTTCGGTCAGGCGCTTGTGGGTGGTGTGCACGGCGGCGCGCACGCCTTGTTCGCCTACATCCACCCGCAGCGGCAGGGTATTGATGAACATGCCCAGGGCCTGGTCGGCACCCTCGCCCGCGCCCATGCGGCCGAGCATCACGCTGCCAAATACCACGGCTTCGCGAGCCGAGACCTTGCCCAGCACCTGGGCCAGCGCCAGGTGCATCACACTGGCGGGACTGACACCCAACGGTCTCGCCTGGGCCCTTAGACGGCGACTTAGATCGCCGTCGACGGCAATGCGGGTTTCGTCGATGCCATGCCCGTCACCCTGCACATCCTGCAGGCCGAACGGCAGGGTTGGCTCGTCGATATCGGCCAGCATCTCGCGGAAGAACGCTTCGTGAGCCTGTTCGCTGACGCCATGGCGGACCTGGGCGATGTAGTTGCGAAACGGCACCGGTGCACTGGCGTGTTCGGTCTGGCCGGCGAGGTGCAGCTGGATCTCCCGGCGCACTACGTCGAGGGCGGTGTGGTCGAGGATGGTGTGGTGGAACAGCAGCATGGCGACCACACGCTGGTTGCGCGGGTCTTCGGCGAACACCAGGCGCAGCAGCGGTGCCTGGCCGAGGTCCATGCGGTAGTTGCGGGCGTCGTAGAGGGCTTGCAGTTGGGTCAGTACATCGCCGTCGAGGCGGGCTTCTTCGCAGGCCAGCGAGGCCTTGCGCCAGACGACTTGCAGGGGTTCGTCGAGGCGATCCCAGGCCATCGAGGTGCGCAGGATATCGTGGCGGTCGATGACCCATTGCAAGGCCTGGGCGAAGGTTTCAAGACGGGCACGGCTGTCGAACACGAACTGCGCGTGCAGCACGTAGGGGTCGCCCTGGTGCGCTGACAGATGGTGGTAGAGCATGCCTTCCTGGAGGGGTGCCAGAGGGTAGATATCCTGCACATTCGCCGCCCCGCCGGGGATCGCGGCGACGATGCGGTCGATGGCGGGTTGGTCGAGGTTGACCAGGGGCAGCATGTCCGGGG
>NZ_JACARZ010000089.1:0-104786 GCF_013386315.1 Pseudomonas sp. P7779
GCTGTTCAAAAGTGAGCCGCTGTAAGAGCGGAACCAATAGCGGCCGTTACCTAAATAACGGATATACACACCCACCCGGCTCCGCATCTTTGATAGGTGTATGTCAGGTGTGTACCCGGACCCAAACGCTGACCAAAATCGTAGCCGCCATCAACCACGCTACCGCCGCCACCGCCAGCGAAGCCTCCAGACGCATCCGGTCAACCATCACATACAACGTCGCCAGGTACACAAAGTACGGAATGATCGACCACATCCCGAACACGATGGTGGTCTTCAAATCCTCCACCGACCGACCCTTGCCGACAATGTAATGCGCAATCAACGCGAACGTGGGAAACAGCGGCACCAACCCGGCGATGTAGTAGTTCTTGGTCTTGGCCAGCGCCGCCAGAATAAGCACCACCCCCGCACCCAATGCCGCCTTCAACAATAAATCCACAATGCGCTCCTAGTGGCTCAGCCCGTACTTCTTGACCTTGTCGAACAACGTGGTCTTGGCCATCCCCAGTTCCTGGCTGGCCTGGGTCAGGTTGCCGCCGCTGCGTTGCAAGGCATCGTTGAGCAGGTTGCGCTCGAACGCCTCCACCGCTTCGGTAAAGGCCAGCCCATGGTTGCCGCTGCTGGCGCCGCTTTTCTTGAACGCCGGCAAACCGAGGGCAAACCGCTCGGCCACGTTGCGCAGTTCACGCACGTTGCCCGGCCAGTCATGGCTCATCAGGCTGGACAGGGTTTGGTTGTCGAGGTCCGGCGCGGTGCGGTCGAAACGCAGCGACGACTGCTGCAGGAAGTGTTCGAACAACTGCAGGATGTCTTCGCGGCGTTCACGCAGCGGCGGCAGTTCCAGGGTCACCACGTTAAGGCGGTAGTACAGGTCGCTGCGAAACTGGTTGGCGCGGCTCAGGTCGTCGAGGTCGGACTTGGTCGCGGCGATCACCCGGCAATCCACCGCCACGCTCTGGTTCGAGCCCAGGCGTTCCAGGGTGCGTTCCTGCAACACCCGCAGCAGCTTGATCTGCAGGTTCATCGGCATGCTTTCCACTTCGTCGAGGAACAGCGTGCCTTCGTGGGCGTGTTCGATCTTGCCGATGCGGCGCTTGCCGGCACCGGTGAACGCGTTGGCTTCGTGGCCGAAGATTTCGCTTTCGAACAGGTTCTCCGGCAGGCCGCCGCAGTTCAAGGCGACGAACTGGTGGGAGTGGCGCCGGCTGAAATCGTGCAGGCAGCGCGCGACCAATTCCTTGCCGGTGCCGGTCTCGCCCTCGATCAACACGTTGGCCGAGGTGTCGGCGACGTTGGCGATCAATTCCCGCAGGTTCTGCATGGCCGGGGAGCGACCGATGATCCGGCCTTCCAGCGAATTGCGCTCGGCCAGTTGCCGGCGCAGCGACCAGACTTCCCGGGCCAAACCGCGTTGTTCCAGGGCGCGGCGGGCTACGTCCACCAGGCGCTCGGGAGAGAAGGGTTTCTCCATGAAGTCATAGGCGCCGTTGCGCATCGCGCCCACGGCCATGGAGATATCGCCGTGGCCGGTGATCAGCACCACCGGCAGGCTTTTATCCAGGGCCTTGAGCCGGGTCAGCAACTCCAGGCCGTCGATGCCCGGCAGGCGAATATCGCTGATGACGATGCCGGCGAAGTTTTCACCGACGAGGGTCAGGGCCTCTTCGGCACTGCCCACGCCCACGCTGGGAATGTCTTCCAGGGCCAGGGCTTGCTGGCAGCCGAGCAATACATGGGGGTCGTCTTCGACGATCAGGACGGTCAGGTCGGTGGTTTTTTCTGCGTTCATTTCGACTCGACTTGTTGAGGGCTCGCCAGCGGCAAACTCAGGACAAAGGCAGTACCACCGCTGGCCGGATGCTCGACGGCGAGGTTGCCGCCGGTCGCCGCCGCGAGGCTGGCCGACAGCGTGAGGCCGAGGCCCAGGCCTTGTTCGCCGGGTTTGGTGGTAAAGAACGGTTCGAACAAATGCTTGCGGGTCTCGGGAGCAATCCCATGGCCGTTATCGCGTACCCGCAGGCGATATTTGCCGTCGGCGATGTCGCCTTCCAGCCACAGTTCGGGGGCCGGTTGCGCCTGCATCGCGTCCAGGGCGTTGCCCATCAGGTTGACCAGGATCTGCTCCAGGCGTGTCTGGTCGATCTGCAACTGCGCGCTGCTGAAGTGGCGGTGCACCGTCAGCGGCAGGGTCTCCAGGCGACTGCCGAGGATCTGGAACGTAGCGTCCACCGCCTTGCCCAGATTGGCTTCGCCCTGGTCATCGCCACGCCGGGCAAAGGAGCGCAGGCTGGCGGTGATGCGACCCATGCGGTCGATCAGTTCGTTGATGGTCTTGAGGTTGGCACTGGCGGTGTCCAGCGCCCCACGCTCAAGGAAGCGCACGGTGTTGCCCGACAGGGTACGCAGGGCGGCCAGTGGCTGGTTCAATTCATGGGCGATGCTGGTGGACATCTGGCCGATGGCCGCGAGTTTGCCGGCCTGCACCAGTTCGTCCTGGGCCCGGCGCAAGGTTTCCTCGGCCTGGCGCCGCTCGCGAATCTGGCTCTTGAGCCGCTCGTTGCTGGCCCGCAGGTCGGTGGTGCGTTCGGCAATCCGTCGCTCCAGCTGGTTATTGGCTTCCTGCAGGGCTTCCCGGGCGGCGAGGCGGGTGGCAATCACCTTGCGGCGCTCGTTCCAGGCAATCAGCAGGAATGCCACCAGCGCAAAGGCTACGGCCACCAGGATGCCCTGGTTGATGGCGGCCCGGCGCAGGTCGTTCAGCGGGGTGAGCAGGGTGAAATTCCAGGGGGTGTCGTTCAGCGGGCGGGTCTGGGCCAGGTAGCTGACCTCATGCTCGTCGGCCACCACTTCGCTGTTGGCCGGGAAGGTCAACTTCTCGGTGCCTTCGTTGAGGCGCTCGCGGGCCAGTGGTTCCAGCTCGTTGAGCGTCGCCCAGTAGTATTGCAGGCTGTGGGCAAGGCGGTCCTTGGTGTCATCGCTCAATGGCCGCACGGACTTGAGGCGACGGGCCGGGTCGCTGGAGAGAATGATGATGCCATTCTCGTCACTGACGAAGGCCTCCAGGCGCGCCCGCTGCCAGCGCTCTTCCAGCGCTTCCAGACGTACCTTGACCACGGCGACGCCGATGATCTTGCCGTGCTCTTCCAGACCATGGGCCAGGTAATAGCCGGGTTCGCCGTTGGTGCTGCCGATGCCGTAGAACCGGCCGGGCTGGCCGCGCACGGCATTCTGGAAATAGGCACGGAAGGACAGGTCTTCACCCTGGTAACTGTCGGCATCGCGCCAGTTGCTGGTCGCCAGCACACGGCCGGTGGTGTCCATCACGTAGATCGCCCGGCTGCGACTGCGCCGGTTCAGGCCTTCGAGGTAGTCGTTGACGGTTTTGCGGGTTTCTTGATTCGGGTCGGCCAACAGCCTGGAGACGCTGGATTCCAGCTCCAGGAGACTGGGCAGGTAGGTGTATTTGCTGAGTTCGCTCTCGACGGTGCGGGCGTGCAATTCCAGTTGGCGTTCGCCGGTATCGCTGAGGGTGCGGATCCCATAGAACTCGCTGATCCAGAAGCCGACGTAACCCAGTCCGATCATCAGGGCGATGATCAGCGGCGGCAGGAACAATTGGCGAATCAGACGAGGCTTCACGGCAAGTGATGGCGGCGCGGCGCGAAAGAGGTTGGGGTCGCATTTCATCACAGATGCCTTGGGTCAACCAGTTGTGGTGAGTGGGGTTGCCCGACCCACCACAACAGGGCAGTGCTTAGTGCTGCAGGATTTTCTCGAGGAAGTGCTGCGCACGCTCGGAGCGGGCGCTGATGTCGCCGAAGAATTCCTCTTTCGGGCAGTCTTCGATGATCTTGCCGGCGTCCATGAAGATCACCCGGTCGGCTACCTTGCGGGCGAAACCCATTTCGTGGGTCACGCACATCATGGTCATGCCTTCCTGGGCCAACTGCACCATCACGTCGAGCACTTCGTTGACCATTTCCGGGTCGAGGGCCGAGGTCGGTTCGTCGAACAGCATGACGATCGGGTCCATCGCCAGCGCACGGGCAATCGCCACACGCTGTTGCTGGCCGCCGGAAAGCTGGCCCGGGTGCTTGTGGGCGTGAGCCGACAGGCCGACGCGCTCCAGCAGTTGCAGGCCCTTCTTGGTGGCTTCTTCCTTGCTGCGGCCCAATACCTTGATCTGCGCGATGGTCAGGTTTTCGGTGATGGTCAGGTGCGGAAACAGCTCGAAGTGCTGGAACACCATGCCAACGCGCGAGCGCAGTTTCGGCAGGTTGGTCTTCGGGTCGGCAATGGAGGTGCCATCGACCACCACGTCGCCTTTCTGGAACGGTTCCAGGGCGTTGACGCACTTGATCAGGGTCGATTTGCCCGAGCCGGACGGCCCGCACACCACGATCACTTCGCCTTTTTTAACCTCGGTGCTGCAATCGGTCAGCACCTGGAAGTCGCCATACCACTTGTTGATATTCTTGATAGAGATCATACGGCAAACCTTTTTTGCAGACGCTTGACCAGCAGCGAGGCGGAAAAGCTGATGATGAAGTAGACGACACCGGCGAAGATCAGGAACTCATTGGAGCGGCCGATGATGTCGCCGTTGGAACGGGCGGAGTTGAGGAAGTCCACCAGGCCCACGGTGTAGACCAGCGAGGTGTCCTGGAACAGGATGATCGACTGTTGCAGCAGCAACGGGGTCATCTTGCGGAACGCCTGGGGCAGGATGATCAGGCGCATGGTCTGGCCGTAGGTCATGCCCATCGCTTGCGCCGCGGCCATCTGGCCCTTGGGGATCGACTGCACGCCGGCCCGCACGATTTCGCAGAAGTACGCCGCCTCGAACATCATGAAGGCCACGACGCAGGAGGTGAACGCACCGATCGGGGTGTCTTCGCCGGTGATCCAGCGCAGCACGAACGGCACCGCCAGGTAGAACCAGGTGATCACCAGCAGCAGCGGGATCGAGCGGAAGTAGTTCACGTAGGCGCCGGCCAGGCGCGACAGCAGTTTGCTGGACGACAGGCGCATCAGCGCGAGGATCGTACCCAGGATGATGCCGCCGACCACGCCCATGACCATCAACTGCAAGGTCATGACCATGCCGTTCCACAGGCCCGGGATGGCGGGGATGATGCCGCTGAAATCGAAGTCCATTATTTACCCCCCACGGAGATCAGGCCGGGCACGGCGACTTTCTTCTCGACCACGCGCATCAGCAGCATCAGGCTCATGTTCAGGGTGAAATAGATCAGCGTGGCCAGGGTGAAGGCCTCGAACAGGTTGGCCGAGAACTCGGCGGTCTGTTTGGTTTGCGCCAGCAGTTCCATCAAGCCGATCAGGGACGCCACGGAGGAGTTCTTGAAGACGTTGAGGAATTCCGAGGTAAGCGGCGGAATGATGATGCGGTAGGCCTGGGGCAGCAGCACGTTCCAGTAGATCTGCGGCAGCTTGAAGCCCATGGCGCGCGCGGCGGATTCCTGGCCCCGTGGCAGCGCCTGGATGCCGGTACGCACTTGTTCGCACACACGGGCAGCGGTGAACAGGCCCAGGCACACCACAACGCTCAGGTAGGCCGAGGTGGTCGGGTTGAGGTCTTGTTTGTACCAGTCCTGCAGGTTCTGCGGCAGCAGGTCGGGTATCAGGAAATACCAGATGAACAGCTGAACCAGCAGCGGTACGTTGCGAAACAGTTCCACGTAGCAGGTCGCGATGCCCGATACGATGCGGTTTGGCACGGTGCGCATGACGCCCAGAATGGACCCCAGCAGCAAGGCGATAATCCATGCCACGACGGCGATGGCAATGGTCCAGCCCAAGCCGGCGATGTACCAGTCGAGATAAGTCTCGCTGCCCACGCCGGTGGACTTGAAGAACACGCCCCAGTCCCAGTTGTAATTCATTAGGGTCTCCCCTCGAGATCGATCGATGTACAAGCACCCGCTTGGGGAAGATCCTTTCCCGCCCGACGGTGAACGCCAGGCACACGCGATCGGCTCGAAAACCGCCAGGTCGAGTGTTCCAAAATTAAAGCCAGCAGGTAGCAACAGACGCCTGAGGGAGGGTTGGCTCCCTCAGGACATAAGCTTAGTCAGGTATCAGATTTTTACGTCAGGCGCTGGCTTGTCGCTTGGGTTGGCGATCAGATCCTTGACCTTGTCGCTCATCGGGAAGTTGAGGTTCAGGCCTTTTGGTGGGATCGGGCTCTCGAACCACTTGCTGTAGATCTTGTTGATCTCGCCGGACTTGTACAGGCCGACGATCGCATCATCCACGGCCTTCTTGAAGGCTGGGTCGTCTTTGCGAACCATGCAGGCGTAGGCTTCGAAGGACTGTGGAGTACCGGTGATGACCCAGTCGTCCGGCTTCTTGGCCTTGGCTTCTTCACCGGCCAGCAGCGCGTCGTCCATCATGAAGGCAACGGCGCGGCCGCTTTCCAGCATCTGGAAGGACTCGCCGTGGTCCTTGGCGGAGATGACGTTCATGCCCATCTGCTTGTCGGCGTTCATCGCCTTGATGATGCGCTCGGACGTGGTGCCGGCGGTGGTCACGACGTTCTTGCCTTTCAGGTCGGCGAAATCGCTGTAGGACGGCTTGCCTTCCTTGTCTTTCTTGACCAGCAGGCGGGTGCCGATTTCGAAGATATTGACGGTGAAGTCAACCTGCTGGGCGCGTTCGGCGTTGTTGGTGGTGGAGCCGCACTCGATATCCGCGGTGCCGTTCTGGATCAGCGGGATACGGGTTTGCGAGGTGACCAGGTTGTACTTGGTCTTCAGGTCGGGTTTGTTCAGGTCTTTTTTCAGGGCTTCAACGATAGCCAGCTGAATGTCGTGGGAGTAGCCCACGGGTTTGCCCGAACCATCCGCGATATAGGAAAACGGAATGGAGCTGTCGCGGTGAGCGAGAGTGATCGTGCCGGAGTCGTTGATTTTCTTCAGTGTGCCGGTGAGTTCGGCGGCGAAAACTGGAGTGCTGATCAGAGCAGCAGCGATAGCTGCGCCCAGGATATGGGGAACGATGCGCATCAATACTTCCTCGACATTTGTTTTTTTTATGAGACCGGTTGGGACGGCCACGTTTTTATATAAACAGTACTGCGAAAGCCTGTGACGGCTCCTGAGGCGCCTCAGGCAATCGCCTACGAGTGTAGAGCATGAGTCGTGCCAGACCAGAAATAAAAGGTTAACCATATGATTTATATAGAGATTAACTTTGTGTTACGGGTTTTTTCTCCTGTTTTGGTCCGGCAAACCGAATAGGTTGAGCTATGGCGTTCGGAAAACCGAATGGCGGCGTGGGCCTGTATCGCCCATGAAAAAGCCCCGGGAGTGTGGCTCCCGGGGCTTTTGGGTGTGGCTCTGTCAGAACGTATAGTCGGCCGACACCACTGCCGCGCGGCCATCGCCGGGCACTGCCCAACCGTTGTTGCGGATACGGGTGAGGTACTCCTTGTCGAACAGGTTGTTGATGTTCAGCTGCAGGTTCAACTGTTTGTTGACCTTGTAACCAAGCATCGCACGCTGCACCGCATAGCCGGGGGAAGTCGGCGAGTTGGCGGCGCTGACCAGGTACTGCTTGGTTTGCGCCGTGATGCCGTAGCCCACCTGGAAGTCGTAGGGCAGGTCGTACACCGTCCAGATGCTGGCTGCATGTTTGGGGGTGAAGGTCAGCGGCTCGCCTTTCTGCACGTCGATGCCGGTGGTCGCCAGGGTGTAATCGCTGGCGCTGCGCAGCACACGAGTGTTCAGGTAGGTGTAGTTGGCGAAGACCTTCCAGCGGTCAGTAAGTTGGCCGCTCAGGCCCAGCGCCACACCGTCTGCACGTGCCTTGCCGTCGAGGGTCTGGGTGCCGCTCAGGTTGCTCGGGTCGTTGTCGGCGACTTTATAGTTGGTGCGGTCATTGCGGAAGATCGCGCCCGTCAGCGACAGGGCGTTGTCGAGCAGGTCCCATTTGGTGCCGATCTCATAGCTGACGGCGGTTTCCGGGGAAACATCGCAGTTGTTGGTGGCGATGCTTGAGCTTTTGGCCGGGGTGTAGCAACCCCCATTGACGCTGGCCTGGGACGGCGTCTTGCTGTTGCCGTAGGCGATATAGAAGCTGCCGTTTTCCACCGGTTTGTAGACCAGCGCCAGGCGGTAGGAGGTCAGGTCATCCGCCTGGCCGTAGCGAGTGCCGGGCGTTTCCACGCCAGTGCTGGAATAGGCATTGGTCACCGAGCTGCCGGCGTTGTGCTCGTAACGCAGGCCGCCGTTGATTTCCCACTGTGGGTTGAGCTTGAGCGTGTCGAAGGCATAGGCGGCGCGGTTGTTCAGCGCGCCGTCAATGTGGGCGGCCCGGGTGAAGTTGACGGGGCCGGACCATTCGGAGTTCGGATCGCTGTAGCTGACCGGTGGTGGGACGATGGTGCTGCCGTTGGCGTTGGTCAGCCATTTACCGGTATCCGCCTCGTATTCCTCGCGGCTGATGGCGATGCCGGTCACCAGCGTGTGGTCGATGAACCCGGTGCTGAAGTGGCTGGTGACGTCGGTCTGGTTGGTGAACATCTTGTTCTGGGTGTTGCGCTCGTTACCCAGTGAGCCGCCGCTTGGCTGGAAGTAGCCCGGCTGCAGGCCTGCGGCGCAAGGGGCGCCGGTGATCTGGGTGCCGCTGGCCAGGCAGCCGGTCAATGCACCTTCGGGGCCTGAGGCGCGCAGGTCCTGGCGCACCCGCTCGACGCGGGTGAAGTTGCGCACGGACACGGCGTCGTTGAAGTCGTGTTCGAGCTTCAGGCTGAACGAGTCCGAGGTGATTTGCTGGTCATTGATGTTGTGGTAGCCGTAGTAGTCACTCCAACCCACGCCCGGCATGGGCTTGCCGTTGTAGATCGGGATGCCGTACTGCGGCGTGTTGTTGTCTTTCTGGTGCTCGTAACTGACGGTGACGCGTGTCGGCGTGCCCAGGCCAAACGCGATGGAGGGCGCGATGCCCCAGCGTTCGTAATCTTCATAATCGCGGCCAGGCACGTCGTTACCATGGGCCATCAGGTTCAGGCGGAACGCGGTGGTGTCGTTCAGCGTCTGGTTGGTGTCCAGGGTGGTGCGCTTGTAGTTATCGGTGCCGATGCCCGCACTGATGGTGGTTTTGTCGCGTAATTCCGGCTGTTTGCTCACCAGGTTGATGGTGCCACCGACCGCGCCGGAGCCGGAATACACCGAACTTGCGCCGCTGACGACTTCGACCTGCTCCAGGTTGAACGGGTCGGTGCGGCTGTACTGCGCGCTGTCGCGCACGCCGTCCACGTAGATGTCGCCGCTGGCGGAGAAGCCGCGCAGGTTGATGCTGTCGCCATACCCGCTGCCGCCTTCGCCGGCCCCGAAGGTGATCCCCGGCACGGTGCTGAGCACGTCGCGCAGGGTCAGCAGGTTCTGGTCATGAATGACTTCCTTGGGCACCACCGTGATGGTCTGCGGCGTGTCGCGCAGGGCCTCGGTGTACTTGGGGGAAGAAGGCGCCACAGGGTTGTAGACGCTCTGGCTCGGGGCCTGGCCTTCGATGCTGGTCGCGCCGAGTTGGATGACCCCTGTGTTGTCTTCTGGTGCGGGCTCCGCCGCGTAACTGAATCCTCCTTGCGCAGCCACTGCCAGGCCCACTGCCGACGCGAGCAAATGCCGCGATGAGAGGGGGGCAGAACTGATGCCGGTAGCCATTGAGTAATCTCTTGTTAGTGTTAGTGAGATGCGATCGTAATTGATAAGCGATCTCAAATGTAATACTTTGTAACCAAATAAATCATGAAACTTTTTGCGGTCCTTGATCGCTACTCGGGGCAGGAATGCAGAGCGCACAGCCAGGCAGCGAGCCCTCGGATATCGGTGATAACCCGCGTGCCTATGTGCGCTGGGTGATGCATGCGGCACAGCTGGGAGATGCCGACGCACAGGCGACCCTGGCCCAGCTGCTGCTCGACGGTCGTGGCGTGCAGAAGGATGAGGCGCTGGGGTTGAGCTGGTTTCGCATCGCTGCGCGGCAGCGTCACCCCATGGCGATCAACATGATCGGGCGCTGCCTGGAGAATGGCTGGGGCTGCGAGGTCGACTTGGAAGACAGTGCGCGGCATTACCGCAAGGCCGCCGATCTGGGGCTGGATTGGGGTTTGTATAACTACGGCCAGTTGCTGACGCGTGGCCGTGGTGTGGAGCGTGACCTTGTCGCGGCATATGAACTGTTCCGCCAGGCTGCGGCCAAGGGGCACGCCAAGTCGATGAACCTGTTGGGTCGGTTCCACCATGAAGGCGTGGTGGTGCCCAAGGATGTTCAACTGGCGCGCCAGTGGTATCAGCGCTCAGCCGAGGCCGGGGATTTCCGCGGGCAATACAACCATGCTGCGGAGTTGGCTCACGACGGCGACGAAGTGCAAGCCTGCCTATGGTTGGAGCGGGCCCTCGCGACGGCCACACCGGGCTTTTTGCAGGCGACTTATCCCGTGTTGCTGGGCTCAGCCTTCAGCGGGATTCGTGAAATGGGCCTGCGCTATCAGCGTCATCTGCAGGCATGAAAAAGCCCCTGGACCTTTCGGTGCAGGGGCTTTTTTACGTCGGGCTGATCAGGCCGCTTCGATCTTGCCGCGGTTGTGCTCAACCTTGGACAGGTAACGCTGCACGTTCTCCTGCTCCTGCGGCGTGGTGAACAGGCCCAGCTTGCTGCGGCGCCACAGGATGTCCTGGGGCTGAGTGGCCCATTCTTCAGCGCACAGGTAATCGACTTCGCGGGTGTACAGGCCGCCACCGAGGTGGTCACCCATGTCCGCCAGCGATTGCACGCCTTCCAGCAGGCGCCAGGTGCGGCTGCCGTAAGTGGTGGACCAGCGACGGGCAATCTCGCTCGGCACCCAGTCGTATTTGCTACGGATTGCATCGGCCAGGGCTTCTGGCGTGCTCATGTTTTCGCCGCCGGGCAGGGTGGCTGTAGCCGTCCAGCTTGGGCGCATCTGCGTGAAGTAAGGCGCCAGTTGTGCCATCGCCGATTCGGCCAGCTTGCGGTAGGTGGTCAGCTTGCCGCCGAACACCGACAGCAACGGCGCCTCGTCCGAGGTGCCGGACAGCGCCAGGGTGTAGTCGCGGGTCACGGCCGACGGGTTGTCGGACTCGTCGTTGCACAACGGGCGCACGCCGGAATAGGTGTGCACGATGTCATCGCGGCTCAGCTGCTTCTTGAAGTGCGCGTTGACCACATTGAGCATGTAGTCGGTTTCACCTTCGGTAATCGCCACTTTCGCCGGGTCGCCGGTGTATTCGCGGTCGGTGGTGCCGATGATGGTCAGGTGATTCAGGTACGGAATGGTGAAGACGATACGCTGGTCTTCGTTCTGCAGGATGTGCGCGTGGGCGCCTTCATACAGCTTCGGTACGATCAGGTGGCTGCCCTGGATCAGACGGATGCCGTAGGGCGAATCCAGCTTCAAGTCATCCTTGATGAACTTGGCCACCCACGGGCCGGCGGCGTTCACCAGCGCTCGGGCGCGGATCGAGAACAGGCTGCCGTCGGCACGTTCCATGTTCATTTCCCACAGGCCTTTGCTGCGGTGTGCGCTGACGCAACGGGTCTGGGTGTGGATGTGCGCACCCTTTTCCCGCGCAGCCATGGCGTTGAGTACTACAAGGCGGGCGTCGTCGACCCAGCAATCGGAGTATTCGAAGCCTTTGGTGATTTCGCTTTTCAGCGGGCTGTCGGGGCCGAACTTGAGGCTCTTGGAGCCTTCGAGTTTTTCCCGCTTGCCCAGATGGTCATACAGGAACAGGCCGGCGCGAATCATCCATGCCGGACGCAGGTGCGGGCGGTGAGGCAATACAAAGCGCATCTGCTTGACGATGTGCGGGGCCTTGGCCAACAGCACCTCACGTTCAGCCAGGGCTTCGCGCACCAGGCGGAATTCGTAATGCTCCAGGTAGCGCAGGCCACCGTGGATCAGCTTGCTGCTCGCGGAGGAAGTGTGGCTGGCCAGGTCGTCCTTTTCGCAAAGGAATACCGACAAACCGCGACCGGCTGCGTCTGCTGCAATCCCGACGCCATTGATCCCGCCACCGATAACGGCGACGTCATAGACTTCGGCAAGCGGTGGGGCAGGCAAGGTAGAAGGGTTCATCGGCTGGCCTCGCAATCTTTTTCGTATTGGAATTCGAACATAAATGTTCATTTGCGAAAATGGTAGCTTATAAACGCAGGTACAGCCAGCCCGCTTCGATTGAAAATACTGATCGAAGGGCGAAGAAAGGAAAATTTGTGAACATCAGGGGGCAGGACTCCCCCTGTATAGGCTTACACCACTTCCAGTCGAATCTTGTGCTGATTCAACAGTTGCACCAGTGCCGGGACCGGCTGCTGATCGGTGACTAAACAATCGATCAAGCTGATCGGTCCCAGGCGAATCATGGCGTTGCGCCCGAATTTGCTGGAGTCCGCCGCCAGGATCACCTTGCGCGCATTGGCAATGATCGCCTGGGAAACCCGTACTTCCTGATAATCGAAGTCCAGAAGGCTGCCGTCTTCATCGATACCGCTGATGCCCACCAAGGCGAAATCGACCTTGAACTGGTTGATGAAGTCAACGCTGGCCTGGCCTACCACACCGCCATCCCGGCGCACGTTGCCGCCGGTCAGGAGTACGTCGAAGTCGTCTTTGGCACTCAGCATCATGGCGACGTTGAGGTTATTGGTGATGATTTTCAGGTGGCTGTGGTTAAGCAGCGCACGCGCGATCGATTCGGTGGTGGTACCGATGTTGATAAACAGCGAGGCGTGATCGGGGATTTGCGCGGCGATGGCTTCGCCGATGCGCTGTTTTTCGTCGCGCATCTGGTCGGCACGCATGGCGTACGCGGTGTTTTCAACGCTGGAATCATAGGCTGCGCCGCCATGGTAGCGGCGCAACAGATTGGCTTCCGCCAGTTGATTGATATCGCGGCGGATGGTTTGCGGGGTGACAACGAAGAGCTGCGCCATTTCCTCGATACTCACATAGCCGCGTTCGCGAACCAGTTCGAGGATTTGTTGCTGGCGGGGAGGCAGATTCATGGTGCGTCCTTTGGGCTGCCGTAAAAAGTGGCCCATGATGACGCAGGAATCTGCTCCCTGCCAGTTACAACCCTATGCGCGTCCGGCGCTTGGCTTATTCAGCGCCTTCGTGGGGTTCCCAGTCGCGGGTGCGGCTGACTGCTTTCTGCCAGCCGGCGTAGAGTTTTTCCTTCGCTGCTTCTTCCAGCTGCGGTTCGAATTGACGCTCGATTACCGCCTTGCCACGCAGTTCGTCCAGGCTGCCCCAGAAACCGCACGCCAGGCCGGCCAGGTAAGCGGCGCCCAACGCGGTGGTTTCGCGCATTTGTGGGCGTTCAACCTGGGTACCGAGGATGTCGGCCTGGAACTGCATCAGGAAGTTGTTGGCGACCGCGCCACCGTCTACCCGCAGGGATTTGAGGCGTTCGCCGGAATCCTGCTGCATGGCATCGAGTACGTCGCGGGTCTGGTAGGCAATCGACTCCAGGGCTGCACGAATGATGTGATCCACGCGTACACCACGGGTCAGGCCGAACAGCGCACCACGGGCATACGGGTCCCAGTACGGAGCGCCCAGGCCGGTGAAGGCTGGCACCAGGTACACGCCGTTGCTGTCCTTGACCTTGCCGGCGAAGTATTCGGTATCGGTGGCATCGGCGATGATCTTCAACTCATCACGCAGCCATTGCACGGTGGAACCGCCGTTGAACACGGCGCCTTCCAGGGCGTAGGCCACTTCGCCACGCGGGCCGCAGGCGATGGTGGTGAGCATGCCGTGTTTGGATTTCACCGCCTTGTCGCCGGTGTTCATCAGCAGGAAGCAGCCGGTGCCGTAGGTGTTTTTCGCCTGGCCCGGTTCTACGCACATTTGGCCAAACAGCGCCGCCTGCTGGTCACCGGCGATACCGCCGATGGCGATACCGCTTTTGGTGCGACCATAGATTTCCGAGGAAGACTTCACTTCCGGCAGCATTTCGCGCGGCACGTCGAGAATCTCCAGCATCTTGGCATCCCACTCCAGCGTGTGGATGTTGAAGAGCATGGTGCGCGAGGCGTTGGTGTAGTCGGTGACGTGGGTCTTGCCGCCGGTAAATTTCCAGATCAGCCAGCTGTCGATGGTGCCGAACAGCAGCTCGCCGTTACGCGCACGTTCGCGACTGCCTTCGACGTTGTCGAGGATCCACTTGAGCTTGGTGCCGGAGAAGTACGGATCGGTGACCAGGCCGGTGGTGTCGTTGATGTATTGTTCGTGGCCGTCGCGCTTGAGCTGCTGGCAGATCTCGGTGCTGCGGCGGCATTGCCAGACGATCGCGTTGTAGATCGGGCGGCCGGTGATTTTGTCCCAGACCACGGTGGTTTCACGCTGGTTGGTGATACCGATGGCCGCGACCTGGTCATGGTGCAGGCCGGCTTGTGCCAGGGCCTCGACCATCACCGCGCTCTGGGTGGCGAAAATCTCCATCGGGTCATGTTCGACCCAGCCGGCTTGCGGGTAATGCTGGGTGAATTCACGCTGGGCGGTGCAGACCACGTTGGCGTCACGATCGAAGATGATCGCCCGGGAACTGGTGGTGCCCTGATCGAGGGCAATGATGTAGTTCTTATTCTGAATGTCGGTCATGTCGATTGCCTTGGACGGAGAATAGGGAAGTCAGTAAACAGCCTGGGCCGCAAAAGGGCAGTACGGTCCAGGCTATCGCATCAGGAAGTACGGGTTTTGGCGGTGGCAGCCGCTTCGGTTGCATCAGTTGTAGCAGGTGCGGCGCTGGGCAGGTGACGGGCAATCAGCCCGCGATAGGCGGCAGCACCGAGGCAGGCGCCGACAATCGGCGCAAAGATCGGAATCAGGAAGTAAGGAATGTCGCGCCCGCCAGTGAAAGCCATTTCACCCCAACCGGCGAAAAAGGTCATCAGCTTGGGGCCGAAGTCACGGGCCGGGTTCATCGCAAAGCCGGTCAGCGGGCCCATGGCACTGCCGATCACGGCAATCAGCAAACCAATCAGCAGCGGCGCCAACGGGCCGCGGGGCAGGCCGTTGTTGTCATCGGTCAGGGCCATGATCACGCCCATCAGGATCGCGGTGATGACCATTTCCACCAGGAACGCCTGGGCCGTGCCCAGCAGCGGATGCGGGTAGGTGGAGAACACCGACGCCAGTTCCAGGCTGGCCTGGGTGCCGCGAATCATGTGGTGGGTTTGTTCGTAATCGAAAAACAGGTTGCTGTAGAGCGTGTAAACCAACGCGGCCGAACAGAAGGCCCCGGCGACCTGGGCGATGATGTAGAACGGCAGTTTGCGCTTGTCGAAATCGGCAAAGATACACAGCGCGATACTGACCGCCGGATTGAGGTGAGCCCCGGAAATACCGGCGCTCAGGTAGATCGCCATGCTGACGCCGATCCCCCAGATGATACTGATTTCCCACAACCCAAAGCTGGCACCCGCGACCTTGAGCGCAGCAACACATCCGGTACCGAAGAAGATCAGCAACGCAGTGCCCAGGAATTCGGCCATGCATTGACTTGAAAGTGAAGGCTGTTGAAGAGCAGTTGTCATGGAAAACCTCTGTTTTTGTTGTTGTCTGGCGTTTTGCCGCAACGGGCAATCGGCGATTTTCACCGTGGCGCGGATCCCCATCCTGTTCGCGGCTTACTGCTGTGAATCCGTAGGTGCATTCCTACAGTATTCGTAAACGAAAAAATATAGACAAGAATGACGGCTGTCAAAGGTCGAAAGTGAACGATCGGTCATTTTGTAATTATTGGTGTGATGAATGATCGTGCCGTGGGCGCGGGAAGCGGCAGGGAAGGTGCGCGTGAGGGCGTGGCAGAGGGCTTCGGACTAGAGCCTTTTGCTTGTTGTTGGCCTAGAATTGGCTGTCTGTTTTTTCACCTTTTTGCCAAGCCTGGAGCCCACATGACGCCCGCATTGGACCTGTTGAAAAAAGTTCGCGCCGAACATCGAATTCACAGTTACGAACATGACCCAAAGGCAGCGTCCTATGGTCTGGAGGCCGCGGAAAAATTGGGCCTGGACCCGGCGCAGGTGTTCAAGACCCTGCTGGCCAGCAGTGAAAAAGCCGAGCTGCTGGTGGCGGTTGTGCCGGTCGTCGGAAGTTTGGATTTAAAGGCGTTGGCGCAGGCGGCGGGGGTAAAAAAGGTCGAGATGGCAGACCCGGCAGCGGCGCAACGGGCCACCGGTTACTTGTTGGGCGGCATCAGCCCGCTGGGGCAGAAGAAACGCCTGCGCACCTTCATCGATGTGACGGCGCAGTCGTTTCCGACAATTTTTATCAGTGCGGGGAGAAGGGGGCTTGAGGTGGAGTTGGCAGCGACAGTGCTGGCCGAACACACCCAGGCCAAGTTCGCGGAAATTGGCCGGGCGTGATGCGTTGACGTCAGGAGGCGGTGTTGTAGCGTCGAACGCCTGACTCAACCTGAGGGATTTGTGCTGCGGTGCTGCCTGAGGCCTGGAACAACACCAGGTGCTCGGCTGCCACGCGAATGCCCACGTCGGCACCGACCTGGTGATCGGCGTGGCTGGGGAAGATCGACTCCAGCTGAGCGCCTGTCGGCAGCTGCAAGCGATACAGGGTCGACGCGCCGAGGAACGTCTTGCCGACAATCCGCGCCTTCAAGGCGCTGTCCGGTGCATAAACGATGTCGTCCGGGCGCAGCAACACATCCACCGCGCCGCCGGTTGGCCAGGTGTAGGCACGATTGCCGCGCAACTCCCCCAGTTCGGTGGTAACCGATTCCGGCGTGTTCAACTGCCCGCGAATGAAGTAACCCTGGCCAATGAAGCTGGCGACAAAGGGTGTCAGCGGTTCGTGATAGAGGTTGTAGGGCGTATCCCACTGCTCCAGGCGACCCTCCTTGAACACGCCGACATGGTCACTCACTGCGAAGGCTTCTTCCTGGTCGTGGGTCACCAGAATCGCACTGGTGCCCCGCGCCTTGAGGATATCGCGTACTTCGTGGCTGAGTTTGCGCCGCAGTTCGCCGTCGAGGTTGGAGAAGGGTTCGTCCAGCAGCAACAATTGCGGTTCCGGCGCCAGGGCGCGAGCCAGGGCGACGCGTTGCTGCTGGCCGCCCGAGAGTTCGTGGGGGAAGCGCTTGCCGAGGTTTTTCAGGTTCACCAGTTCCAGCAATTCAGCGACCACACGCTCTTTTTGCGGGTGCTTGCGAATGCCGAAGGCGATGTTGTCGGCCACGCTGAGGTGTGGAAACAGCGCGTAGTCCTGGAACACCATGCCGATCCGACGTTTCTCCGGAGCCAGTGTGAAACCGGCGCTGGAAATGACTTCGCCTGCCAGGCTGATCTCGCCTTCATGCACCGGCTCAAACCCGGCAATCGCTCGCAGGGTGGTGGTCTTGCCGCAGCCCGAGGAGCCCAGCAGGCAACCGATGTCGCCGGCGTTGAGGTGCAGATTGAGGTTCTGCACCACCCGTTGGTCTTGATAGCCGCATGCCAGATTGCGCAGGTTCAGCAGTAGTGGCTGGCTCATGCAGGACGGTACGCTGGGGCAACCAGAAACTCGAGCAGGGCTTTTTGTGCGTGCAGGCGGTTTTCCGCCTGGGCCCAGGCTACTGAACGTTGATCGTCCAGCAGGTCGAGACTGATTTCTTCGCCACGGTGGGCGGGCAGGCAGTGCATGAACAGCACGTCCGGCGCGGCCAGGTCGAGCAGGGCGCGGGTGACCTGGAACGGGGCGAAGAGCTTGAGGCGCTTGGCGGTTTCCTCTTCCTGGCCCATGGAGGTCCACACGTCGGTGCTCACCAGGTGTGCGCCGATGACCGCCTCACGCGGGTCGCGGACGATGGTCACGCGGTCGCCGGCCTCGGCCAGGAAACGTGCATCCGGCTCGTAGCCTTCAGGGCAGGCAACGCGCAATTTGAAGTCGAACTGGATCGCCGCTTCTATATAGCTGTTGCACATGTTGTTGCCGTCGCCGATCCAGGCCACGGTCTTGCCCTGGATCGAGCCGCGCTGTTCGAGGAAGGTTTGCATGTCGGCCAGCAACTGGCAGGGGTGCAGGTCATCGGACAGGCCGTTGATCACGGGCACTCGGGAGTTGGCGGCAAATTCGGTCAGGGTGCTGTGGGCGAAGGTACGGATCATCACCGCATCCAGCATGCTCGACATCACGATCGCGCAATCGCTGATCGGCTCGCCACGGCCCAGTTGGGTATCGCGAGGTGACAGGAAGATAGCCTGGCCGCCGAGCTGAATCATGCCGGCTTCGAAAGACACGCGGGTGCGGGTGGACGACTTCTCGAAAATCATCCCGAGCACGCGGTTTTTCAAAGGCTCGAACAGTACGCCGCGGTTACGCAGGTCTTTAAGCTCAATGCCTCGACGGAGCACGCTGACCAGCTCTTCGGGCGTGCAATCCATCAGGGAGAGAAAGTGCCTTGCGCTCATCATTAACTACCTTTTTGCAACAGACCGCAGATACTCAAAGCCTGGTTTATTTTGAAAACGGGCGAGACCTGCGGCGAAAGCCGCACGGGGCGACGAAATAGGGGAAGGCGCGATCTTATAATTAAATGTCGCGTCTTACCAATAGGGCTACAGTTTTTAGGGGAGTTCAAGGACGCGGGGAGGGCGCTTTTGAAGCCTGTTTCCTGACAGCAGCGGGTCATTTGTACACTGGCGCTGCGCCACATTGCAATGCGTGAGGGCGGGCTGAGGCCGGGCTGCGTCGGTTTCAGCGGGCTGCCGAAGGCTTCTGAAACATTTCCTGATGTTTCCTCATGGCCTGGCCTGATGCCCCTGGATTCACACGACGAACGTTGCTGGCGTTGCTGCCCCGGGCGGGCCATAGTTTTCGTCCGAAGTGCCTAGCCCACAATAAAAGAGACTGGCCATGACCAAGACTCTCCACCACCGTGCCTGCCATCTGTGCGAAGCCATCTGCGGCCTCACACTGGAAACTACCCAGGGCGAAGACGGAAGCCTGGCGATCACCTCGATCAAGGGCGACCCCCTGGATACGTTCAGCCGTGGCCATATCTGCCCCAAGGCCGTGGCCCTGCAAGACATCCAGAATGACCCGGACCGCCTGCACCAGCCCATGTTGCGGGTGGGCAGCGAATGGCAGCCGATCCCGTGGGAAGACGCCTTTGTACTTGTAGCCGAGCGCCTGGCCGCGATTCAGACGCGTCACGGGCAGAATGCGGTGGCGGTGTACCAGGGCAATCCGAGCGTGCACAACTATGGCCTGATGACCCACAGCAACTACTTCCTTGGCCAGCTGAAGACCCGCAATCGTTTTTCCGCCACCTCGGTGGACCAGTTACCCCACCACCTCACCAGCCACCTGATGTACGGCCACGGCCTGTTGCTGCCGATCCCGGACATCGACCATACCGATTTCATGCTGATCCTCGGCGGCAACCCGCTGGCGTCCAACGGCAGCATCATGACCGTGCCGGATGTAGAGAAGCGCCTGAAGGCCATCCAGGCTCGCGGCGGCAAAGTCGTGGTGGTTGATCCGCGCCGCAGCGAGACGGCGGCGATGGCCGACCAGCATCTGTTCGTGCGCCCGGGCGGTGATGCGGCGTTGTTGTTCGGATTGCTCAATACACTGTTTGCCGAGAACCTGACCCGTGACAGTCACCTGCCGGTGGACGGCCTGGATGACGTGCGCCACGCCGTGGCCGGATTCACCGCCGAGGCCATGAGCCGTCAATGTGCGGTGCCCGCCGAGCAGATCCGCCAGTTGGCCCGGGACTTCGCTGCGGCCGACACAGCGGTGTGTTATGGCCGCATGGGCGTTTCGACCCAGGCGTTCGGCACGCTGTGCCATTGGCTGGTGCAGTTGATCAACCTGGTGACCGGTAATCTGGATCGAGTCGGCGGGGCCTTGTGCACCACGCCGGCCGTCGACCTGGTGGCCTCGACTTCCGGCGGGCATTTCAATCGCTGGCAAAGCCGGGTTTCCGGGCGACCCGAGTACGGGGGCGAGTTGCCGGTGTCGGCGCTGGCTGAAGAAATGCTCACTGAGGGTGAAGGACAAATCCGTGCGCTGGTGACGGTGGCGGGCAATCCGGTGCTCTCCACGCCCAACGGCCGGCAACTGGAGCAGGCGCTGGATGGCCTGGAGTTCATGGTCAGCATCGACCTGTATATCAACGAGACCACGCGTTATGCCGACCTGATCCTGCCGTCCACCTCGGCCCTGGAAAACGATCACTACGACACCACCTTCAATATGTTCGCGGTGCGTAACGTCACCCGTTTCAATCGCGCCATCCTGCCGAAACCCGAGGGTGCGTTGCATGACTGGGAAATCTTCGTCGGCCTGGCCCGGGCGTTTGCCGAGAAGACGGGTAATACACTCAAACCGACGATGCCGCCTGCGCAGATGATCGACTTCGGGCTGCGGGCCGGGCCTTATGGTGACAGGTTGTCCATTGCCGCGCTGGCCGATCACCCTCATGGCCTGGACCTCGGGCCGCTGAAACCCAACCTCGCAGGCCGCCTGAAAACCGCCAATGGCCATCTGCAGGCCGCACCATCGGTAATCCTCGCCGACCTGGCGCGCTTTGCCGCGCAGCCGGTGCCCGAGGTGAATGAGTTGCTGCTGATCGGCCGCCGGCATGTGCGCAGCAACAACTCCTGGATGCATAACTACCACCGGCTGGTGAAGGGCAAGCCTCGCCATCAACTGCTGATGCATCCGGATGACCTTGCCCATCGCCAGTTGACTGACGGGCAGCGGGTACGGGTCAGCTCGCGGATCGGCATGATCGAGGTGGAAGTGTTGGCCAGTCTCGACATGATGCCCGGCGTGGTCAGCCTGCCCCACGGTTGGGGCCACGGCCGCCCTGGCGTGCAGATGACCATTGCCAGCGGGCAGCCGGGGGCGAGCGCGAATGACCTGACGGATGAGCGGCAACTGGATGAGCTGTCGGGCAACGCAGCGTTGAACGGCGTGCCGGTGCAGGTGGCGGCGGCGTAAGGATTGTCTGTCGGGGAGTCCGAGCGTCACGCTGGGGTTTGCGTTACAATGCGCCACCGTGCCGACCCATGAGTCGGAAAGTTCCAGCCGAGGTGTTCCATGGATATCATCGAAACGATCAAAGAGCAGATTGCCAACAACACTATTCTGCTTTACATGAAGGGCGCCCCTAACGCTCCCCAGTGTGGCTTCTCCGCAAAGGCTTCCCAGGCAATCATGCAATGTGGCGAGAAGTTCGCCTACGTGGATATCCTGCAGAACCCGGAAATCCGCGCCAACCTGCCGAAGTACGCCAACTGGCCAACCTTCCCGCAGCTGTGGGTTGCCGGTGAGCTGGTCGGCGGTAGCGACATCATCACCGAAATGGCGGCTGATGGTTCGTTGCAGGCACTGATCAAAGACGCAGCGGCCAAAGCAGCTGCGAAGACCGAAGC
The DNA here is from genome assembly GCF_013386315.1 of Pseudomonas sp. P7779. Lineage (NCBI taxonomy): Bacteria > Pseudomonadati > Pseudomonadota > Gammaproteobacteria > Pseudomonadales > Pseudomonadaceae > Pseudomonas > Pseudomonas sp. P7779. Next base: position 21,433 of record NZ_JACARZ010000089.1, read on the forward strand.
CTGATTTGTTTTAGGCCGCGGCAATAAAAAGCCCCGCTTCTCGAAAGAGAGCGGGGCTTTTTAGTGGCCGGGAATTGAAGGGTTATTCACCCATCTGCGATTGCAGGTAATTCTCGATAGTCACTTTGTCGATCAGGCCGATTTGGGTTTCCAGCCAGTCGATGTGTTCTTCCTGGTCTTCAAGGATATCTTCCAGCAGTTCACGGCTGCCGAAGTCGCCCTTGGATTCGCAATGAGCAATGGCGGCCTTCAGGTCGGTGTGGCTCTTGCGCTCGAAGTTCAGGTCGCAGTTGATCATTTCCTGGGTGTGCTCGCCGATGTTCAGCTTGCCCAGGTCCTGCACGTTCGGCAGGCCTTCCAGAAACAGGATGCGTTTGATCAGCGCGTCAGCGTCCTTCATGGCCTTGATGGATTCTTTGTATTCACGCTTGCCCAGCTTTTCCAGGCCCCAATCGTCATACATGCGCGCATGCAGGAAGTACTGATTGATCGCGACCAGTTCATTGGCAAGGATTTTGTTGAGTTGCTGGATGACTGTGATGTCGCCTTTCATGATTGGGGTCCTGCCCTGTATTCGCTGTATATAAGGCGGAGTTTGAGCTGCGCATTTACTACTGTCAAACCTAAGTTATTGAATAATAAATGAAAATTAATCGGAATAAGAATGTTTGTGTTCCGCGTCTTGGCGCTAACTGTTTGAATTTCGGGCATAAAAAAACCGGACACTAAGTCCGGTTCTTTAAAACACGCTGATTAAGCGTGTGTAAATTCTGCTGAGTAGGGGATCGCAGCCTGGGCAGTTTGCAGCTGCGTCAGGGTTTCCCGTACCACTTGCTTGGCGAGGCAGGCGCATTTGCCGCATTGGCTGGCAACGCCGGTGGTTTCACGTACTTCCTTGTAGCTGCAGCAACCTTCGTAGATTGCTTCGCGGATTTGTCCGTCGGTGACGCCAGTGCAAAGGCAGACATACATAAGGGAGAACCATCGCGGTTTAAGGCTTAAGTGCGACGGATCTTAATGTTAACGAGAATGATTGTCAAAGTAGTTTCTCAAGCCTTGGTGTTTGCGCGCGGCTTCACTGACGAACGGCTTTTTTCCGGTATGATGGTCGGTCTTCACGAAGCGTGATCACGTCACAGGCTTGTCGTTTAGCTGCGGCACACTGGGACGGATCCTTTTACTTCAGTCACCACCATCAGGAGATACCCAATGAGCGTACTCGTCGGCAAACAAGCCCCGGATTTCGACGTACCCGCCGTCCTCGGCAATGGCGAAATCGTAGACAGCTTCAAACTGTCTGAAGCCATCAAAGGCAAATACGGCCTGGTGTTCTTCTACCCGCTGGACTTCACCTTCGTCTGCCCATCGGAGCTGATCGCCCTGGATCACCGCATGGACGATTTCAAGGCGCGTAATGTTGAAGTGGTTGCCGTTTCCATCGACTCCCATTTCACCCACAACGCCTGGCGCAACACCGCCATCAATGATGGCGGCATCGGCAAAGTCAAATACACCATGGCTGCCGACATGAAGCACGACATCGCCAAGGCCTACGACGTTGAGTCCGAAGGCGGCGTGGCATTCCGTGGCGCGTTCCTGATCGACGACAAGGGCGTTGTACGCTCGCAGATCATCAACGACCTGCCGCTGGGCCGTAACATGGAAGAGCTGATCCGTCTGGTCGACGCCCTGCAATTCCACGAAGAGCACGGCGAAGTCTGCCCTGCCAACTGGAAAAAAGGCGACAAGGGCATGAACGCTTCGCCAGAAGGCGTTGCGGCTTACCTGACCGAGAACGCTGGCAAGCTGTAAGCCACGTTCGAAGCAAAAAAAACCGGCCTGAGAAGGCCGGTTTTTTTATGTGCGGGATTTGGCTTCAGTCGCCGAAGTCTTCCCAGCCGCCCATCTGTTTCCAACGGTTGACGATGCCGCAGAACAGCTCGGCCGTCTTCTCGGTGTCGTAGCGGGCCGAGTGGGCCTCACGACCGTCGAAGTCGATACCGGCAGCCTGGCAGGCCTTCGCCAGCACGGTCTGGCCATAGGCCAAACCGGCCAGGGTCGCAGTGTCGAAGCTGGAGAACGGGTGAAACGGGTTGCGTTTCATGTCCAGGCGCGCCACGGCGGCGTTGAGGAAGCCCAGGTCGAAGCTGCTGTTGTGGCCCACCAGGATCGCGCGTTTGCAGCCATTGGCCTTCAGGGCCTTGCGTACGCCACGGAAGATGTCGGTCAGCGCCGCTTCTTCACTGACGGCCATGCGCAGTGGGTGATCAAGCTTGATCCCGGTGAACTCCAGGGCCGCCGCTTCGATGTTGGCGCCTTCGAACGGCTCGACGCGGAAGAAGTGGGTGTGTTCCGGGAACACGAAACCCTGTTCATCCATGCCGATGGTCGTGGCGGCGATTTCCAGCAGCGCGTCAGTGGCGCAATTGAAGCCGCCGGTTTCTACGTCGATGACAACCGGCAGGTAGCCACGGAAACGCTCGGCCATCGGGTGACGGGAACCGCCACCACCGCCGCCGTGTTCCTGGTCGTCGTCGTAATGGTCTTCACTCACGGGTGTTCCTCCAGCAGGCGCCAGCGCAGTGTTTCACCGGCGCGCAGCGGGATAACGGTCAGCTCGCCAAACGGCAGGCTGGTGGGGGCGGTCCAGTCTTCACGGACCAGGGTAATGCGGTCGGTATTCGCCGGCAGGCCATAGAAACGCGGGCCGTTGAGGCTGGCGAACCCTTCAAGCTTGTCCAGGGCGTTGCGTTGTTCGAACGCTTCGGCATACAACTCGATTGCCGCATAGGCGGTATAGCAACCGGCACAACCACACGCGGCTTCCTTGGCGTGTTGGGCGTGAGGTGCAGAGTCGGTACCGAGGAAAAATTTCTCGCTGCCACTGGTGGCGGCATCGAGCAGCGCTACCTGGTGCGTGTTGCGCTTGAGAATCGGCAGGCAATAGAAGTGCGGCCGAATCCCGCCCACCAGCATGTGGTTGCGGTTGTACAGCAGGTGATGCGCGGTGATGGTCGCGCCGACGTTGGCCGAAGCCTCGGTGACGAACTGCACGGCATCGGCGGTGGTGATGTGCTCGAACACCACCTTGAGGGTCGGGAACAGCTCGACAACTCGGCGCATGTGCTCGTCGATGAAGATCTTTTCACGATCGAACACATCGACATCGCCACGGGTGACTTCACCGTGGATCAGCAACGGCATGCCCACTTCGGCCATGGCTTCGATGGCCGGCAGGATCTTGTCGATACTGGTGACGCCGGAATCGGAGTTGGTGGTCGCGCCGGCCGGGTACAGCTTGGCGGCGTGCACGAAACCACTGGCCTTGGCCTGGCGGATTTCTTCGGGCTGGGTGCGGTCGGTCAGGTACAGCACCATCAACGGTTCGAAGCGGCTGCCGGCCGGTCGTGCAGCGAGAATGCGCTGGCGATAGGCGTCGGCTTCCGCGGCGTTACGCACCGGAGGTACCAGGTTAGGCATGATTATGGCGCGGCCAAACGTGCGCGCTACATCGGCCACGGTTTGGGGCAACGCAGCACCATCGCGAAGATGAATATGCCAGTCGTCGGGACGCAGCAGGGTCAGGCGGTCGGACATTGGGGATTCCAGGCGGGTCAATCTGGTGGGAATGCTACCGGAAAAGACTCTTGCAGGCACTCGCTATCAAGTTTTGCAGGATGCGACCGATATCCCTGGGTATGCCTTAACGATGTATGACGCCTTGATGTGTTGTAGAAACCAGTGGAGCCTCCCGTGCGCCAGCATTATCTAGCCCTGCTCAGTGTGTTCGCCAGCCTGCCCGCGATGGCCCTCACGTTCCAGACACGTCTGGAGAATATTGAGTGGAAAGTGGAGGGCGATAAATTCGAGTGCCGCTTGACCCAGCCGATCACCGATTTCGGCTCGGGCGAGTTCGTGCGCCGGGCCGGCGAGCAGGCGACGTTTCGCCTGAAAGCCTTTAACGGCTCGTTGGGTGCCGGTTCCGCAACCCTGTTGGCGGCGGCTGCGCCGTGGCAGCCGGGGCGTGGCGATATCAACCTGGGGGCGGTGCGTGTCGGCAGTGGCGATGTGCTGTTCAACAGCTCCCAGGCCCAGGCCGGGCGTTTGTTTACCGGCCTGCTCGAAGGGCGCAGCCCGACGGTGCGCCACTATAGCCGCGACGGCGGTTACTCCGAGATCCGCCTGCTGCCGGCGAAATTCAGCAAGGCCTACAACGACTATCAACTCTGCACCACCAAGCTGCTGCCGATGAATTTCGAGCAGGTCAAACAGACCGAGGTGGGCTTCCCGGGTGGCGGCATCGAACTGGACGCGGCGGCCAGGAAAAAGCTCTCGGTGATTCTCGAGTTCATGAAAGCCGACCCGACGGTTAACCACGTCGAGTTGAATGGCCACTCCGACAACAGCGGCAATCGCCTGACCAATCGCGACGTTTCGCGGCGTCGTGCATTGGCGGTAATGGACTACTTCAAGGCCAATGGCATCCAGGAATCGCAGATTACCCTGCGCTTTCATGGCGAAAGCTATCCGCTGGCGCCGAACACCAACGCGGCCAACCGGGCGAAAAACCGCCGGGTGAATATTCAGCTCGAACGGGTGGCAGCCCCCGAGAAACCGGCGCCCCAGGCCAAGGCGCCAGGCAACGCTGCCGCCACCTCATAAGGTGCGGCGTTTCGTCGCCCGCTCGACATAATCTGTCGCTTTATCTTCATTTGCTGTCGCGCCTCTGTAATTTCACGGTTTTGGTCGGTAGAATCGACGCCTTTCCGTACAACCCCGTGGAGTGATGGCATGGCCGACGTAAACAAGGTCGTTCTCGCGTATTCCGGCGGCCTGGACACTTCGGTGATCCTCAAGTGGCTGCAGGATACTTATAACTGTGAAGTGGTGACCTTCACCGCTGACCTGGGTCAGGGCGAAGAGGTCGAACCTGCACGTGCCAAGGCGCAAGCCATGGGCGTGAAAGAGATCTACATTGACGACCTGCGCGAAGAGTTCGTCCGCGATTTCGTTTTCCCGATGTTTCGCGCCAACACTGTCTACGAAGGCGAGTACCTGCTGGGTACTTCCATCGCACGTCCGCTGATCGCCAAGCGCCTGATCGAAATCGCCAACGAAACCGGCGCCGACGCCATTTCCCATGGCGCCACCGGCAAGGGCAACGACCAGGTGCGTTTCGAACTGGGCGCCTACGCCTTGAAGCCAGGCGTAAAAGTGATTGCTCCGTGGCGTGAATGGGACCTGCTGTCCCGTGAAAAGCTGATGGACTACGCCGAAAAGCACGCGATCCCGATCGAGCGTCACGGCAAGAAGAAGTCCCCGTACTCGATGGACGCCAACTTGCTGCACATCTCCTATGAAGGCGGCGTGCTGGAAGACACCTGGACCGAGCACGAAGAAGACATGTGGAAATGGACCGTCTCCCCGGAGAACGCTCCTGACAAGGCCCAGTACCTGGAACTGACCTACCGCAACGGCGACATCGTCGCGCTGGACGGCGTCGAAATGACCCCGGCCACCGTACTGGCGACCTTGAACCGTATCGGTGGCGAACACGGTATCGGCCGCCTCGACATCGTCGAGAACCGTTACGTGGGCATGAAGTCCCGTGGTTGCTACGAAACTCCGGGCGGCACCATCATGCTGCGCGCTCACCGCGCCATTGAGTCCATCACCCTGGACCGTGAAGTGGCTCACCTCAAAGACGAGTTGATGCCCAAGTACGCCAGCCTGATCTACACCGGCTACTGGTGGAGCCCTGAGCGTCTGATGCTGCAACAGATGATCGACGCTTCCCAGGTCCACGTGAACGGCGTTGTGCGCCTGAAGCTGTACAAGGGCAACGTGATCGTGACCGGTCGCAAGTCCGATGAGTCGTTGTTCGACGCCAACATCGCCACTTTTGAAGAAGATGGCGGCGCCTACAACCAGGCAGACGCGGCAGGCTTCATCAAGCTGAACGCGTTGCGCATGCGCATTGCGGCCAACAAAGGTCGCAAGTTGTTCTGAGTGTTGTAAGTTGCAATGAAAAATGGCCCCTCAAGGGGCCATTTTTTTTGGTTGAAAATACATCCGGAATCATCGGGCGCGCGCCTGTGTTTATTGTTCGCTTCGAAAAAGTTCAGGTACTCCAGGAGATGATCTGGAGTGTTTATATTTTTACGGGGGCAATGTTTATTAATTTCGCTCGATAAGTGATGCATTGTTGAAAGTGAGATTTTTTCTTGTAGGCAGGAACTATGTACTACAGAAAATTCACTCAGAAATGTACCGCGAATATGTCAGATGCTGACATGCCTGTAGGATTTATGGAGCGTTAGTAATTATGTCGAATGGAACTTTTAAAAACCCGGTTTCCCTCCGGGTTCACAGGTCTTCTGACAGCGCACAAGGGGCATTTCCTGAAACTTGTGTACGGCGCGTTTACCCGGGCCCGCGTAATCCTGGGAATTTTCACTCAAAATATGTTTGTGCTCGGAAAGTTCTGAAAGCCCCAACAAAACTGGATAGCTCCGATCTGGCGTTTTTTTGTAGGTTAAATCCTATGTCTTTGTGGGTTAGGTCTCTGCTTGCTGTTGCTTGGGGGGGAGCGCTATGCCAAGCGAGAAACGACTAGGCTATTGTGCTTGCTCTTAATAATTCGAACAGCGAAATTGGACTTGCCCATGAATAAAGTGCTGATCGTGGATGATCATCCCGTCATTCGTCTTGCTGTACGTATGCTAATGGAACGTCATAGTTATGAGGTCGTTGCCGAGACCGATAACGGTGTCGATGCCTTGCAACTTGCGCGCGAGCATATGCCGGACATTGTCATACTGGATATTGGAATTCCCAAACTCGATGGCCTGGAAGTTATATGCCGGCTGTCATCAACCAAACAGGCACATCCCTTCAAGGTGCTGGTGCTGACGTCCCAGGCGCCCGGGCATTTCTCGATGCGGTGCATGCAGGCGGGTGCTGCCGGCTACGTGTGCAAGCAACAGGATCTCACCGAGCTGTTGAGCGCGGTCAAGGCGGTGCTGTGCGGGTACAGCTACTTCCCCAACCAGGCGTTGAACTCGGTGCGCTCCACAATGGGTAACGCCAGCGAAGCGGACATGGTCGAGCGCCTGTCCGGCCGGGAGATGATGGTGTTGCAGCAGTTGGCCCGCGGCAAGACCAACAAGGAGATCGCCGATGGCATGTTCCTGAGCAACAAGACTGTGAGCACCTACAAGACCCGCTTGCTGCTCAAGCTCAACGCCCGCTCGCTGGTGGACTTGATCGAGCTGGCCCAGCGAAACGGCCTGGTGTAGGCCGGCCTCACATTTACATCCAGTCAGAAAAAAGCCTCCGCAAGGGAGGCTTCTGTTTATCGTTGGATCGATTAGAGATCGAAGTCGTAATCGGCCAACTGTTTTTGCAAGCGCCGCTCTTCCAGAAGGTTGTCGATGGTGCGGCGTTTGCTCAAATTGGTCTTGGCCACCTCTACCGGTGCTTCTGCTGCATCATCGTCGGATTCAGCGCCAACAACGTCGTCTTCTACATCCAGTTGTTCTTTGCCAGTGCTCATAAGGTTAACTCCAGGCTAAGACTGCCGTTGGCGCTCCTTATAACGATAATCTCGGGCCTGGTAAAAAAGATTTTTTCAATCGACTCATCGATAAAAGCAATGATGGCTCAATCGTCGGAAGTCTTTTCCTTGTATTCGCACAGGTCTTCGATGCGGCAGCTGCCACAGCGCGGCTTGCGGGCTTGGCAGACATAGCGTCCGTGAAGGATCAACCAGTGATGCGAGTCCAGCAGATACGGCTTGGGCACGAACTTCATCAGCTGTTTTTCCACTTCCACCACATTTTTTCCGCGGGCAATACCGGTTCGGTTGCTGACCCGAAAGATGTGCGTGTCCACCGCCATGGTCAATTGGCGAAATGCCGTATTGAGCACCACATTGGCGGTTTTTCGGCCAACACCCGGAAGGGCTTCCAGGGCTTCGCGCGTTTGCGGTACTTCGCTGCCGTACAGTTCCACCAGTAGCCGGCAGGTCTCGATGACATTCTTCGCCTTGCTGTTGTACAGGCCGATGGTCTTGATGTATTCGGACAACCCCTCAACCCCCAGCGCGTAGATCGCCTCCGGGGTGTTCGCCACCGGATACAATTTAGCGGTGGCCTTGTTGACGCCGACGTCTGTGGACTGGGCCGAGAGAATCACGGCGATCAGCAACTCGAACGGCGAGGAGTAGGCCAGTTCGGTTTTCGGTTCCGGGTTGTCTTCGTGAAGCCGACGGAAAATTTCCAGGCGTTTTGCGGCGTTCATGGGGCGAGCGGTTCCTTGCGGACAGTCAGTGTGGTTACGAAAAACGGGCCCAATAACCCAAGCAGGATAAACGCGGCGTGCACCGGCAGTACACGCTTCATCACGTGGGGCCGGTGCTCAAGGGGTTCAGGTGCGGGCATCAGCCACCACCAGTGCTGCAAGCGCCTGCTCTGCCGTTTCGAAGTGCTGTTGCAGAATGATCAACTGCGACTGCTGTTCAAAGGTCGGCGGGTGGCCGAAAGCTTTCAGGGATTTGTGCAATTGGGCGCGGCTCATGGCCAGGTTGATCTTGGCCTTCTTCAAGGCGGCGTCCATGGCCGCGGCTTTTTGTGCACGAACCCGCTCAATGGCCGCCTGGACCGGGTTGACCGTGGCCGCAGCTACCGGGGCGGCGCGCTTGGAGCGTGCCTGGCGTTCGGCAAGTTTCTGTTCCTCTTCGCGTTGCAGCCGCGCGTTGCGCTGTTCAAACCGTCGCCGGGCCCGGTCGCGCTTGAGGCTGCGTGCCTCGCGTTCATGATCATTGGAGGCCAGCCCGCCGACAATCGGTACCACGGTGCTCAACGGACGCATTTCGATGCAATCAACCGGGCAGGGTGCTACACACAGGTCGCAACCCGTGCACTCGTCGACAATCACCGTGTGCATCAATTTGGCAGCACCGACGATAGCGTCCACCGGGCAGGCCTGGATGCATTTGGTACAGCCGATGCACTCCGCTTCACGGATAAACGCGATCTGTGCGGGCGCTTCCCCTCGAGATGTGTCCAACTCCAGCACCGGGAGCTTCAACAGCTGCGCCAGGCCTGCGATGGTTTCCTGGCCGCCCGGAGGGCACTTGTTGATCGCCTCGCCTTGGGCAATGCCTTCTGCGTAGGGCTTGCAGCCAGGATGCCCACATTTGCCACACTGGGTTTGCGGCAGCAGGGCGTCGATACGTTGAATCAGGCTCATGGTTTGATCATTGCGTTGGAACCCGGAAAAGCCACAGCCAACAACGGGCCGACAGCAAACAGAATCCGATTATCCGGCAAGCGAGGAGGGGGTACTAGCTGAAACCGCCCCATGGCCGAGACCATGAGGCAGTTAGCCATTGTTACTTGATGCGCTGACCCGGCTTGGCGCCGCTGTCCGGGCTCAACAGGTAGATCTCTTCACCGCCAGGGCCGGCCGCCATCACCATGCCTTCGGAGATACCGAACTTCATTTTCCGCGGCTTGAGGTTGGCGATCATCATGGTCAGGCGACCATCGAGCTTGGATGGGTCCGGATAGGCGCTCTTGATCCCCGAGAACACGTTGCGTTGTTCATCACCGATGTCCAGGGTCAGGCGCAGCAGCTTGTCGGCGCCTTCCACGGCTTCGGCCTTGAGGATCAGGGCCACCCGCAAGTCCACCGCAGCGAAGGCGTCGAAGTCGATTTCCGGCGACAACGGATCTTTCGCCAGTTCGCCATTGCCCGCAGGTGCAGCGTCGCCGGTATCGGTCTTGCTGGCCTCGAGGTCTTCTTTCGATGCGTCGGTCATGGCCTGCACTTTTACCGGGTCGATACGGGTCATCAGCGGCTTGAACTCATTCAACTGATGGTTGCCGAGCAGTGTCGCGTGGTCATTCCAGGTCAGCGGCGGCACATTGAGGAACGCCTCGGCGTCGGCTGCCAGCAATGGCAATACCGGCTTGAGGAAGATCACCAACTGACGAAACAGGTTGACGCCCGTGGCGCAGATCGCCTGGACTTCAGCCTGCTTGCCTTCCTGCTTGTTCAGCGACCACGGCGCCTTGTCGGCGATCCAGGCGTTGGCGCGGTCGGCCAGGCCCATGATTTCGCGCATGGCCCGGGCAAAGTCGCGAGCTTCATAGGCATCGGCGATGCTCGGCGCGGCGGCCAGGAATGCATCGGTCAACTCAGGTGCGGCATTTTCAGCCACCAGCACCCCGGCGTTGCCCTTGTGGATAAACCCGGCGCAACGGCTGGCGATGTTGACGACCTTGCCCACCAGGTCCGAGTTGACCTTCTGTACGAAGTCTTCCAGGTTCAGGTCCAGGTCGTCGACACCACGGCCCAGCTTGGAGGCGTAGTAGTAGCGCAGGTATTCCGGCGACAGGTGGTCCAGGTAGGTGCGCGCCTTGATAAAGGTGCCACGGGACTTGGACATCTTCTGGCCGTTGACCGTCAGGTAACCGTGCACGGCAATGCCGGTTGGCTTGCGATAGCCCGAGCCTTCAAGCATTGCAGGCCAGAACAGCGCGTGGAAGTTGACGATGTCCTTGCCGATGAAGTGGTACAGCTCGGCCGTGGAGTCCTTGTTCCAGAACGCGTCGAAGTCCAGCTCCGGCGTGCGGTCGCACAGGTTCTTGAAGCTGGCCATGTAGCCGATCGGCGCGTCCAGCCACACGTAGAAGTACTTGCCTGGCTCGCCCGGGATCTCAAAGCCGAAGTACGGCGCATCGCGGGAGATGTCCCACTGTTGCAGGCCGGCGTCCAGCCATTCGGCGATCTTGTTCGCCACGGCGTCCTGCAGGGTGCCGCTGCGGGTCCAGGTTTGCAGCATCTGCTGGAAATCCGGGAGCTTGAAGAAGAAGTGCTGGGAATCCTTGAGTACCGGGGTGGCGCCGGAGATGGCCGACTTCGGATCCTTCAAGTCGGTGGGCGCGTAAGTGGCGCCGCATTTCTCGCAGTTGTCGCCGTACTGGTCCTCAGTGCCGCATTTCGGGCAGGTGCCCTTGATGAAGCGATCGGCCAGGAACATTTTCTTTTCCGGGTCGAAATACTGGGTGATCGAACGCGTGGCAATGTGCCCGGCGTCCTTGAGGCGCAGGTAGATCTGGCTCGACAGCTCGCGGTTTTCGTCGGAGTGGGTCGAGTGGAAGTTATCGAAATCCACCAGGAACTCGGCAAAGTCGGCGCTGTGTTCAGCCTGGACATTGGCGATCAGTTGTTCCGGGGTGATCCCTTCCTTCTCGGCGCGCAACATGATGGCCGAACCGTGGGCGTCGTCCGCGCAGACATAAATGCATTGATTGCCGCGATGCTTCTGGAAGCGCACCCACATATCGGTCTGGATGTACTCAAGCATATGGCCAAGGTGGATGGAACCATTGGCATAGGGCAGGGCGCTGGTGACGAGGATCTTGCGTGGCTCGGACATGGGGCTCGGCTACTTGATGAAACGGAGGTCGGCCACTATAAAGCGCCGGGAAATTTATTTCACCCCGTGCGGCTGTTTCCGGATTTTCCCGCAGGCCGAAAGCGTGCCGCTGGGGCGCTGGAACGGTTAGGATAGCCGCCTGTTTTAGTCAGTCTTTTTTCGGGAGTAGCCCATGAGCGCCGTCAATCGCGCAGCGGTGGAAGCCGTTCTTCGCCAGTACACCGACCCCTACCTGAACCAGGACCCGGTCAGCGCCGGGTGCGTACGCGCCATCGACGTGCAGGGTGACAAGGTTTTGGTCCAGCTTGAGCTGGGCTACGCCGCAGGCCTGTTCAAGAGCGGCTGGGCGCAGATGCTGCAAATGGCCATCGAAGGCCTGGACGGCGTCAGCTCGGCCAGGGTCGACATCCAGTGCGTGATCGCCCCGCACAAGGCCCAGGCGCAGATTCCGGGCCTGGCCAACGTCAAGAACGTGGTGGCCGTGGCTTCCGGCAAGGGCGGCGTGGGCAAATCCACCACCGCCGCCAACCTGGCCCTGGCCCTGGCCCGGGAAGGCGCGCGGGTCGGGATTCTCGACGCCGACATCTATGGCCCGAGCCAGGGCGTGATGTTTGGCATCCCGGAAGGCACGCGGCCGAAGATCAAGGACCAGAAATGGTTCGTGCCGATCGAGTCCCATGGCGTGGAAGTCATGTCCATGGCCTTCCTGACCGACGACAACACACCGATGGTCTGGCGCGGCCCGATGGTATCCGGTGCGTTGCTGCAACTGGTCACCCAGACCGACTGGGGCAACCTGGACTACCTGGTGATCGATATGCCGCCCGGCACCGGCGATATCCAACTGACCCTGGCGCAGAAAGTGCCGGTGGCCGGTGCGGTGATCGTCACCACGCCTCAGGACCTGGCGCTGCTGGATGCCCGCAAGGGGGTGGAGATGTTCCGCAAGGTCAACATCCCGGTGCTGGGCGTCGTGGAAAACATGGCGGTGCACATCTGCTCCAACTGCGGCCACGCCGAGCATCTGTTCGGTGAAGGCGGCGGCGAGAAGCTCGCGACCCAGTACGGCGTTGAACTGCTGGCGTCGTTGCCGCTGTCCATGGGGATTCGTGAGCAGGCTGATGGCGGCAAGCCAACGGTCGTTGCCGAGCCCGATGGCCAGATTGCCATGGTCTACCAGGAGCTGGCGCGCCACGTAGGCGCGCGAATCGTCCTGCAGGAAGCAGAGGCCCAGGCGATGCCGACGATTACTGTCAGCGACGACTGATCCACCGGATGGGAAAAAAGCCTCGACCTTGTCGGGGCTTTTTCTTGCCTGATGAACAGCAACGAGGCGTTTTTTACTCTTTTACGTAATTGCTGGTGTAAGCATTCACTTACTTTTTCGTAAGCGTTTGGGTTTTTTCGTCGGCGGGGGCGTCTTGAATTGACTACCTATATTTCTATCTTATTGAAATATAAGGATTATTTATTCTCGTTTGAGCGCGTAAATCGAAAACCCGGCGGGTTGGATCCCGTTGAACTTCCCCGTGAACTCTCTAAGATCAGCCCTGTGTCCACGGATTGACACAGTCATCAAGGAACGATGATTCAGGGAACCTCGCAGGATGCGATTCATCAGGACGATGAAAAGGAACACAGGGACTAGGGAAAAAATGTGGGCGGGTCATACCGCCCCTTTTTTTTGCCTGTAGAAAAGTGAAACCCTGCCCCGCAGAAATGCAAAAAGGCCCGCAAGGGGCCTTTTGGAGGGCATCGACGCTATCAGCGTTCGAGGTCGGCAATCTTGCCTTTTTTGCCATCCCACTCTGCCGCATCCGGCATCGGGTCTTTGCGCTCAGTGATATTCGGCCAGATTTCCGCCAGCTCGACGTTCAACTGAATAAATTCCTGCATCTCTGCCGGGACTTCGTCCTCGGAGAAAATAGCGACGGCCGGGCATTCTGGTTCACACAGCGCGCAGTCAATGCACTCGTCCGGGTGGATGACCAGGAAATTCGGGCCTTCGTAGAAGCAGTCCACCGGACACACTTCTACGCAGTCGGTGTACTTGCACTTGATGCAGTTGTCGGTGACGACGAAGGTCATTTCTAATTTTCTCCTCAGGCGGCGGCAGCGAAACCCTTTGTGGCAGGGCTCGCGAGGTTTGGGAGCGATAGTCTGCAGGCCAGGCTAAAAGCCCGCAGCATCCCAAACCGCGCGAGAGTCTACCAGCTTGCAAGCGTCTGCGTTATATCCGAGTCTTCAGTGCATATAACATTTCGAGCGCTTTTCGCGGCGTCAAGTCATCCAGGTCAAGCTTAGCCAACTCATCCAGTACCGGATGAGGCAGGCTGGCGAACATGTCGCTCTGGTGCGGCGCGCTCGGTTTGTTGCTGGCCTTGGCCGGGCTGGCCACGGGAATCTCATGGGGCAGCGCGGTTTCTTCCAGGCGGCTCAGGTGCTCGCGAGCACGGGTAATCACCTCGGCCGGCACCCCCGCCAGTTGCGCCACGGCCAGGCCGTAACTCTGGCTTGCCGGGCCGGGCAGCACGTGGTGCAGGAACACGATGCGCTCGTTGTGCTCGGTGGCATTGAGGTGCACGTTGGCTACCAACGGCTCGTTTTCCGGCAGCACGGTCAGTTCGAAGTAGTGCGTCGCGAACAGCGTATATGCCCGCAGGTGCGCCAAACGTTCGGCCGCCGCCCACGCCAGGGACAGCCCGTCGAAGGTGCTGGTGCCGCGGCCCACTTCGTCCATCAGCACCAGGCTGCGTTCGGTGGCGTTGTGCAGGATGTTGGCGGTTTCGCTCATTTCCACCATAAAGGTCGAACGGCCGCCGGCCAGGTCATCGCTGGAACCGATCCGGGTGAAGATGCGGTCCACCAGTGACAATTCGCAGCTTGCCGCCGGCACGAAGCTGCCGATATGCGCCAGCAGCACGATCAACGCGGTCTGACGCATGTAGGTGGATTTACCGCCCATGTTCGGACCGGTGATCACCAGCATGCGGGTGTCGTCGTCCAGCGACAGGTCGTTGGCGACGAACGGCGTGGTCAACACCTGCTCAACCACCGGGTGGCGACCTTGCACGATGCGCATGCACGGCTCGCTGACAAAGCGCGGGCAGTTCAGGTCAAGGTTCAGGGCACGCTCGGCCAGGTTGCTCAGTACATCCAGCTCGGCCAGGGCGGCGGCGGTGTCCTGCAACGGCGCCAGCTTGTCGATCAGGCTTTCGAGCAAGGCTTCGTAGAGCATTTTCTCCCGGGCCAGGGCGCGGCTTTTGGCCGACAGCGCCTTGTCTTCGAATTCTTTAAGCTCCGGAGTGATAAAGCGCTCGGCACCCTTGAGGGTCTGGCGGCGCTGGTAATCGATCGGCGCCTGCTCGGCCTGCTTGCTTGGCAACTCGATAAAGTAGCCGTGCACGCGGTTGTAGCCGACTTTCAGGTTGGCCAGGCCGGTGCGGGCTTTTTCACGGGCTTCCAGGTCAATCAGGAACTGCCCGGCGTTCTCGCTCAGGGATTGCAGCTCATCCAGCTCGGTGTCGTAACCGGTCTTCAACACGCCACCGTCACGGATGATCGCGGGCGGGTTGTCGATGATGGCTTTTTCCAGCAGCGCCGCCAGTTCCGGGTAGGTGCCGGTGGTGACTGCCAGCTGCTGCAGGTGCGGTGCTTCCAGTTCGGTCATCGCCGCTTGCAGTTGCGGCAGGGCGCCGAGGGCATCGCGCAGGCGTGCCAGGTCGCGAGGCCGCGCGTTACGCAGGCCGATCCGCGCCAGGATCCGCTCGATATCGCCGATTTCCTTGAGCTGCGGTTGCAGCTTTTCAAAGCGGTAGCGGTCGAGCAGGCAGGTAATAGAGGTCTGGCGGGCTTGCAGCACGGTCAAATCCCGCAGCGGGCGGTTCAACCAGCGGGTGAGCAAGCGGCTGCCCATGGCGGTCTGGCAACGGTCGACCACCGATTGCAGGGTGTTGTCGCGCCCGCCGGCGAGGTTGGTGTCCAGTTCCAGGTTGCGACGGCTGGCGCCATCCAGCACCACGGTGTCGTCCAGGCGTTCATGACGCAGGCTGCGCAAATGCGGCAGGGCAGTGCGCTGGGTTTCCTTGGCATAGCTGAGCAGGCAACCGGCGGCGCCGATGGCCAGGGTCAGGGTTTCGCAACCGAAGCCCTTGAGGTCTTGCACGGAGAATTGCTGGCACAGGCTTTTCAGCGCCGAATCACGCTCGAAATCCCACGGCGCACGACGCTTGGTCCCACGGCGACGTTCCGCCGGCAGGTCCTTTGGCCAGTCGTCCGGGATCATCAACTCCACCGGATTGACGCGCTCAAGCTCCGCCAGCAGATTCTCCCAGCCCTTGATCTCCAGCACCGTGAAGTTGCCACTGGTGATATCCAGGACTGCCAGGCCGAACAGGCGTTCGTCCCCCAGTACTGCCGCGATCAGGTTGTCGCGACGCTCATCCAGCAGCGCCTCATCACTCACCGTACCCGGCGTGATGATGCGCACCACCTGGCGTTCCACCGGGCCCTTGCTGGTGGCCGGGTCGCCGATCTGCTCACAGATCACCACCGACTCGCCCAGCTTCACCAGCTTGACCAGGTAACCTTCCAACGAATGATATGGAATCCCGCACATCGGAATTGACTGCCCGGCCGACTGCCCGCGCGCGGTCAGGGTGATGTCCAGCAACTTGGCCGCCTTCTTCGCGTCTTCATAGAAGATCTCGTAGAAATCGCCCATGCGGTAGAACATCAACTGATCAGGGTGCTGGTTTTTCAGGCGCCAGTACTGCTGCATCATCGGGGTGTGGGAGGACAGATCGGAAGTGTTTTTACTCATTGGATAGTTGGCAAATTCGTTGAAAGTGATGGGGCAAAGGGGGCGCTTGGCCCAGCATTTTTTGCAATGGGCGCAAGGTTAACACGCGCGGTCGGGGCTTCGCAGTGCACAAACGGTCAGGTCAAATTCGCTGCTCCATGCATTAAATATGCAAATTAGCATTTGCCAAGCATCAAAACTGCCTGCACTATCCGCGTTATGCAAAAACGCAACGTTTCTATCGTCTTAAGAGAGCTGCTGGACCGCGACCGGATCTCCCCCACGGAGCTTCACCGGCGTACCGGCGTGCCTCAATCCACACTGTCCCGGATCCTCAGCGGCAAGATCGTGGATCCGTCGGACAAGCACATCTCGCGCATCGCCGATTACTTTCAGGTCAGTACCGATCAGCTGCGCGGGCGCGCAGGGCTGGTGCCGGCGCGGTCGGACGAGCGTGACCCGATGCATTCGGAACTCAAGGACATAAGCCTGTGGGACGACGAAACACCCGTTAATGATGACGAGGTGTCGATCCCCTTTCTGCGCGAGGTTGAATTGGCTGCTGGATCAGGAAGATTCGTCATCGAGGAAAGCGAGAAGGCCAGCCTGCGATTCGGCAAGCGCAGCCTGCGGCATAACGGTGTGCAGTTCGACCAGGCCAAGTGCGTGACGGTGCGCGGCAACAGTATGTTGCCGGTGCTGCGCGACGGCGCCACCGTAGGTGTCAATGCGGGTAAATGCGGGATTGGTGACATCGTCGATGGCGATCTTTACGCCATCAATCACAACGGCCAGCTACGGGTGAAACAGCTCTATCGCCTGCCTTCCGGGATTCGCCTGCGTAGCTTCAACCGCGATGAACATCCGGACGAGGACTACAGCTTCCAGGAAATCCAGGATGAACAGATCAGCATCCTTGGTCACGTTTTCTGGTGGGGCATGTACGCCCGCTAACCCTTCTGTGTAAGACAAAGCCCGCCAGTGAGCGGGCTTTTTTTTCGTCTGCGTAAAACCACCAAACCCTTTGCCTGCGGGGCTATAAATGCACCTGTGCATTTCTTGCGCAAAAATAAATGCATTTGTGCATTGACTGTATATGCATACATGCATATTCTTCATCTCAAGCCAGCCAAGAAGGCCTGGTGGAGGCGGCAAGGATGCTGCCAAGGAAGACAAGGACGTTACGCAACACCGGCAAGGACGCCATCGAAGCGATGGCAAGGATGCCAGGCAATACCGGCAAGGATGCCGACGCTCTTTAGTTTCAAACCGCTTCAAGAACAGGCAGCGATGAACCGGCCTTAACGGTTCAGAGGGTTGGCAACTGGCCCGGGTGTGCAGCGTAAAGCACCAGAAGCAGTTATCCGGCAGACAGGGATCGTGGTCGGAAAAACATTGAGGAAAGAACCGTACCGCGCCAGTAGCGCCGAAAGTTCGAGGACATCATTACTGAAAAGCCCGGGCAACCGGGCTTTTTGGAATGCCTACCTAGAGAACCCATTCAAATTGAAACAAACACCTACAACCGGCGACCTGCCGGTATCACTCATTCCAGGAGGCGTGACATGACAAACGAGCAGCAAGCGTTGGCGGAAATGCCTATCTGGCTGGTCATCGTATTGGCGGTGATTGGCGGGGTTTCCGGAGAAATGTGGCGCGCCGACAAGGAAGGCGCCCGCGGTTGGTCGCTTATGCGGCGCCTGGCCCTGCGTTCGGGGGCCTGCATGGTGTGCGGGGTATCAGCCCTGATGCTGTGCTACGCCGCCGGCATGTCGATCTGGACGGCCGGCGCCATTGGGTGCCTGACCGCCATGGCCGGCGCCGACGTGGCCATCGGCCTTTATGAACGCTGGGCGGCCAAGCGCATCGGCGTCAACGAAGGCCCTGGCCGGGACCCGCAGTAACCGTTGCAAGGACGCTACTTAAATGACACTTATCGAAAAACCCTCCCAATTGCCCCAGGCCATCAGCGAGGCACTGCGCAGGGCGTTTCCGGAACTTAAGGTCGGCACTCATCAGGACTTTCAGGGCGGCGCGAACGACACCGGCGTGTTGATCACGGTCGAAGGCAATGGGCCGGGCCTTCGCTCCCGCGAGGGGCGCAAGGCCCATGCCCTGGGGATTTCACTCAAGGCCTTGGTGGCCCCGGGTGCCTTGCCCTTTGATGCCTGCGACCTGGCCAGCCAACTGATGGACCTGGTGCTGGATAACCGCTGGAACCTGCCGCAGGCGCAGTGCGACCTGCCGACCAGCATTGTCGCTGCGCCTTCAATACGCACCAGCGCGGAGACGGACTACGACACCTGGACCGTCACCTTCACCCAAACCCTCTATATCGGGCCGCCGTTGCTCAACGATCCCACAGGCAAGCCGCTTTTTGCCTGCACCTGGGACGTGTCGAACATCGACGACCCCGACCAATACAAGCCGCTGGCGGAGTAGCCCATGTTCGACGCGCTGTTACGCATGCAACTGGGGCCGATCGTGGAGCGCCTGGCGGAAATGGAAAGCCAGCTCGAAGACCTGTATCGACGCGCCGAAAGTTTCTGCCGAATCGGCGTGTGCCAGGAGGTCGACGCCGCCAGCAATACCTGCAAGGTCAGCCACGGCGAACTGCTCACCCCGGCGATCCGCTTTTTCAACCCCAGCGCCGGGGCGCAGACGGAAACCCGCATCCCGTCAGTAGGCGAGCAATGTTTGCTGCTCAACTACGGCGCCGGGGAGGGCGGGGCGCAATCGGTGGCCTTGTTCGGCTTGAACAGTGACCGTTTTCCACCGGTCTCCAGCGCTTCGACACTGACCCGGCGCCGCCATCAGGACGGCACCCAAAGCGACTACGACGACGCCAGCCATACCTTCAACTGGGTCAA
This sequence comes from Pseudomonas sp. P7779, assembly GCF_013386315.1. Classification (NCBI taxonomy): domain Bacteria; kingdom Pseudomonadati; phylum Pseudomonadota; class Gammaproteobacteria; order Pseudomonadales; family Pseudomonadaceae; genus Pseudomonas; species Pseudomonas sp. P7779. Next base: position 40,550 of record NZ_JACARZ010000089.1, read on the forward strand.
TGGCCCCACCACGTTCACAGGTTCCCGCGAACAGGTCGACATCAAGGTCGGCGCCGCCAGCCTCACGATGAGCGCCCAGGGCGTCACGCTGCAAGTCGGCGGCACCAGCCTGTTGCTGGATGCAGGCGGCGCGCACTTCAGTGGCCCGGTGGTGGACCACCAGGGTCGAGTCATCAGCCCCTGACAAGGACATCCCATGATCGGAATCGATAGAAACACCGGGGCGGCGGTCGATGACTGGCTGCAATTTGTGCAGCGCGCTACCCGAGCGCTGACCACGCCCTTGGGCACTCGCCAGAAGCGCCCGCTGTACGGCTCGATGATCCCGCAGCTGCTCGGGCAAAACCTCGGCGATGACCTGCTGATTCTCGCCCAGAGCCATGCCGCCCAGGCGTTCTACAACCCGCAGAACGGCATCGCCGACTTCGAGCCGCAAGTCATCGTCGCCAACCGCCAGGGCGCCGGCCTGTTGCTGCGCTTCGCCGGCACCTGGAAAAACCGCAAGCAATCCTTCGAGGTGGTGACATGAGCATGCTGATACCCGGCCAGAACCAGCTGGCTGAGCCAGCGATCATTGCCGTCGATGAGTTCGAACCGTTGCTGGCGGAGTTCAAGGCGTTTGTCGTCGATTACGTCGCCACTCGTGCACCAGAAAATGCCGCCAAGCTGAAGGTCAGCCTGGAGAACGAGAGCGAGTTGCTGACGTTGGCGCTGGAAGCTTTTTGCGTTCGCCTGCAAACCCACGAGCGCAAATACAACGCCCGCATCAAGCAGATGCTGGCGTGGTGGGCTACCGGCAGCAACCTCGATGCGCGCCTGGCGGACATGGGCCTTGAGCGCCAGGTGCTCGACCCTGGTGACCCGGCGGCTTTCCCGCCGGTACCGCCAACATTGGAGAGCGACGATGACGCCCGGTTGCGTTATTACCTCGCGCCTCACGCTCCGGCGGCGGGTTCGCGGATGCAGTATCGCCGGGAGGTTTTCACCCTCGGTGAGCGTCCATCGGTGAAAGTGCAAAGTGCTACCCCGGGTGTGGTGACGGTCACTTATACCTTCGACCCGGACGGCTACGCGGCACGGGTCAAGGATGGTAATGGCCGTCGAACCGCGCCCGGCGAAGTGATGGTCACGGTCCTGTCCAGAGACGGGGATGGCACACCTTCTGCTGATCTGCTTGACGGTGTACGTCGGCATTTCGCCCGGCCTGACGTGCGACCGGAAACGGATCTCGTCACGGTGCAGGCGGCTCAGATCCTGCGCTACAAAATCCGCGTGGTGGCCAAGATCAACGCCGGCCCGGATTCCGGGCTCACTCAAGTCGCCGCCCAGAAACTGCTGCAAGACTATGCAGAGTCCTGTCATCGCCTGGAAGGGCGGGTGGACCCGAGCTGGATCGACTACGCCATCCACTCGGCGGGAGCTGCACAACTGCAAATCCTTGAACCGCTGGAGCCGATCGTCACCACGGCATTCCAGGCCCCATATTGCACGGGTGTCGAGGTGGAGGTGCGCACGCTATGAACGAGCCCAAAGGCAGTTTGCTGCCCGCCAACAGTTCGCCGTTGGAGAAGGCGCTGGACCTGGGTTTCGGGCAATTGCTCGATCGGGTGACGCCCCCTTTTCCCGCCCTGATGAACCCGCTGCAGACGCCGGCTGAATTCCTTCCCTACCTGGCCGCTGATCGCGGCGTCAGTGAGTGGGACGCCGCTGCCAGCGAGTCGGAGAAGCGCCTCACCGTGGCCTTGTCCTGGCAAATCCAGCGTCAGGCCGGTACGCCCAAGGCGCTGAGCTACGCCGTCGAATCCCTGGGATTCACCCCCAATATCAGTGCCTGGTATCAACAGCGGCCAACCGGTCTGCCTTACACCTTTGATGTGCAGGCAATCATCGGTCGCAGTTGGTCCAGTGGCGATCACAACCGTTTGATCCGCCGCATCAACGCGGCCAAGAGCGAGCGGGACCTGGCCACCATCACCATCGTGCACGAGACCTCCCAGGGTTTACGTGTTGCTGCAGCCGCTGATCCAGGGTTGAGCATCGGTGATGAGGGCCAGCCCGGGGCGTTGCCCGAAGTGAAGCTGCACGGGGTACTTGCTTGCAGCAGCGTGGCGCACACACCGCTCAGCGATGGCGAGTTGCAGTTGTGCGGCGTACTGCCTGAACTCGGGCTGGCGGCCCGGCTAAACAGTGCCGGGGTTGCCCGGCACTACACCATTAACGACTACGACCTCAGGGCGCAGCCATGACAGATGAAATTACACGCCTGGTGCGCTTCACCTCCAAGGGATTGGATGAAGTGCTGCAGGCAAAGAACCAGGGCTTGAAAGGCGAGATCACCCACATTGGCGCCGGTACTGGCCGCTACAACCCCGACGGCACCGAAGTGGCCCTGCGTGACGAGCGCCAGCGGGTCGCCATTGTGGACTACGAGGATCTGGGCGACCGGCAACTCCGGATGGCCGCGCTGTTTGATGGCGAGGCCGAGTATGAGATCGGCGAGTTTGGTTTTTACCTCGCCAGTGGCACGTTGTTGGCGGTGTATTCCGTGGAGGGGAAGCTGCTCACGTACAAAGCGGCGGCGGCTCGGGTACTGCAGAAGTTCACGTTGGATATTTCGCCGTTGCCGGCGGATAGCGTGACGATTGTGGTGGGGAGCGAGAATTTGAATGTATTGATGGCTGAAGAAATCGCAATCATGGCGGCGGCTTCGGTTGGCAATATGTCCCGCCACGTTGATCTGATGTTGCGGGTTATGCATCTCGAAGCGAAGTAGTTGCACTGACAAAAGTGCTGGAAAGACTAATTGACAGGGAGTTGATGATGGGAATTGAAACGACTATCACGAAAGTGGTGGATGCATGTAACAAGCTGACAGAAACGGTGACTAACCAGATTGGCAAAATTGATGCACGGGTAGAGGCCGCGTCGAGTCAGTTCACTGCGTGGCGTAACGGTGTACAAGCGAAAGACATCAATGGCCGCGCGCTTTACAAGCAGGATATTGACCTAACCGGCTTGTCCACGGACGTGCTTTACCCAGTGTGGTGGAGCATGCCCGGTAACGATGGGGGAGAAACCGAGCTTACTATCTCTCGAATTTTTTCTCGAGATAGCGAAAAGGCGCCCTTTGGTGAGGGTATCTATCATATCGCCGGCTTGAACCTGCAATTGGAAGGTGTTGGTTTTCCATGGAATGGTGATGCCAACTTCCTGTCGATCAAACGAATATCGCAAACCTATCGCGAAACGGTTCGGGGCATCTCGTTTGGCATGATTTGCACGGCTCGTGCCGTTACAGGGCTTAAACCCATGTATGTCGGTTTGGTCGCTGGTCAGCTGACCACGTCCCCACAATTCTCCGGGATGTACCTAAGAGGTGGGTTGAGTTACACGATCACCAAAACGTTTGATTACCCTGTGAGCTTCAGCAAGGTGGATACCGAAGTGATCATGAAAGATGACGTTACGGCTGATTGGGAGGTGCGTTGGGTAGTGAAGCCTTATGCGCTGGCCCAGGCAGATGCCGTGCTTGGGAAGACCTATGAAGAGAAGCGCTTGGCTTATTCCTACGACAACGACACTCGGTATACCGCCAAGGTTTAAGGACTGATCAAATGACTTTGTTTATTGAAAAACTGGAAACCCCCGCTGGTGACGCGCTGATCAACGTACCTGCCAGCGTGCAGACACTTAAAGGTCTTGGCTTTAGTGATGTGGCCGCTCAAGCGCTGATCGAGAAAGCCGCTGCCGCTGCAGCGCTCGCTAGCACTATTGCTGCTCGCCGCTCTGCCTATGTCAGCGAAGCGGACCCGATGTACCTCGAGTGGCAATTCGACGGTACGCCTGAGAAGGAGAAGGAATGGCGAGCCAAAGTGGCCGAAATCAAGGCGCGGTTCCCGTTGCCGGAAGATAAATAATCACCCACCGCGAAAGCGGTTTTTTTTCGCCCGCCCAAAGCCCCTCTCGCAGGGGCTTTGGCGTTTTCCACCCGGAGAATCCCACTCATGTTTAACCGCCAAACCTACACCGTCCTCATTCCATTCCCCACCGGCAACGGCCACTGGTCTACCGCCGGCGAGGAACTGGAACTGCTGGACGTCGAAGCATCCGCCCTGCGCACCGCTGGCCGCCTGGAACTGACCAGCGTCCTCAACTCCACCCCGAAGAAGGCTGACTGATCATGGCTGAGGTTTTGAACTTCGAACATAACGGCATCACCGTGAATGCCACTGAATCCCCCGAGGCCATGGGTGGCCTGGGCGATAACGTCATCGGCCTGGTGGGCACTGCCCCCAACGCCCATGCGTCGATTCCGAAAAACGCCCCGTTCCGCATCAACAGCTTCACCACCCAGGCGCTGCTGGACCCTACCGGCGCTGAAACCGGCACGCTGTTCCACGCCGTTTACCAGATCCTCAAAGTGGTCAAGGTGCCGGTCTACGTTGTGATCGTCGACGAGGGCACCACCCCGGCCGACACCATCAATAACGTAATCGGCGGTGAAGAGCCGGTCACCGGCCGCAAACTGGGCCTCGCCGCCCTGGCCAGCGTCCCCGAAGACCTGACCATCATCGGCGCCCCGGGCTTCACCGGCACCAAGGCCGTGGCCGGCGAATTCGCCTCCTTCGGCAAGCGCATCAAGGCCCGTGTGGTGCTGGACGGCAAGGACGCAACCGTCGCCGATCAGGTGACCTACAGCGGCGAACTGGGCGGTGCCGATCTCGGTTTCGACCGTTGCCTGCTGGTGCACAACATGCCGTCGGTGTACTCCAAGGCCGCGAAGAAAAACGTGTTCCTGGCGCCGTCGTCCCTGGCCATCGCCGCGCTGGCCAAGGTCAAGCAATGGGAAAGCCCGGGCAATCAGGTGACCTTCGCCGAAGACGTGTCCCGCGTGGTTGAGTACAACATCCTCGACACCTCCACCGAAGGCGACCTGCTCAACCGCTACGGCGTGAGCTACTACGCCCGCACTATCCTCGGCGGCTTCTCGCTGCTGGGTAACCGCTCCATCACCGGCAAGTTCATCAGCTACGTGGGCCTGGAAGATGCGATCACCCGCAAGCTGGTCAAGGCCGGCCAGAAAGCCATGGCCAAGAACCTCACCAAGTCGTTCATGGACCAGGAGGTCAAGCGCATCAACGACTGGCTGCAAACCCTGGTGGCCGACGAGACCATTCCAGGCGGCAGCGTGTACCTGCACCCTGAACTGAACAGTGTCGAGAAGTACAAGAACGGAACCTGGTTCATCGTCATCGACTACGGCCGCTACGCGCCGAACGAACACATGATTTATCAACTCAACGCCCGCGATGAAATCATCGAGCAGTTCCTGGAGGACGTTCTCTAATGTTTACCAACCGAATCAGACAGGCCATGGCGGCCACCCTTCAAGGCCTGCCGTTGTCGGCGACGGTCACCTCGTTCGCACCGCCGAAGATCGACTTCGACATGGAACAGATGACCGGCGGACGTTTCATCGCCGAAGAAATGGCCAAGAGCGCCAAAGTGCTCAACGCCACATTGGAGCTGCAAGGTGCGGGTCCGGAAATCATGCTTGCCCTGGGGGTGCGCCTGGGCGATGACATTTTGTTGAACGTGCGTGAAGCCGGCCAGGACCAGGACGGCAAGACTTACTTCACCTACCACACCATCGGCGGCAAGCTGAAAACCCTGACCGAGACAACCCTGAAGATGGGCGATAAACCCGCCCTCACCCTGGAGTTCTCCTGCCGCACCTACAACCGCCTGGAAAACGGCATCCCGGTGATCGACATCGACGTGCGTACCCAGAAGTTTGTGCTTAACGGCGTCGACATCCTCGGCGATGCCCGCCGCGCGGTACTGATGCCTTAAGGCCCCGGGAGCGGGTTTTCCCGCTCCCATACTTCACCAAGGAATTGACTCATGGCCTGGATGCCTCCGCTGCACATCCTGCTGTCGCCGATCACCGCTGATACCGGCGCGCTGATCGAGCAGATTCAACTCAAGCCGTTGTTCTACGCCGCGCAAAAAGACGCGCTGGCCCGGGCCGGTGATGACGAGGACGATCAGTTCTTCGAACTGGCCAAACTCGCCACCGGCCTGTCGGAAAAAGAACTCGACCAACTCAAGCGTCCGGACTATGTGAGCATCGCCCAGTACGTGCACGACATGTCGACCCGGCCTGCCTCGTACTTCCTCGACGCCGACGAGCAGCCTCGCGAATCGGCGACCAGTGAGCACGTCTCGCTGCTGTTGCCGCTTGACACCGCCGGCCGCCGTCTCACCAGCCTGATCCTGGAAATGCCCGCCCTGCGTGCCACCAAGGCGATGAAAAAACTCGCCACCAACAAAGAGCGCGCCGAGTTCATCACTGCCCACTGCACCGGCCTGATGATCCCGGATCTCGCCGACCTCAGCGTGCCCGACTGGACCGAACTGCAGGGGCGCATCGACGATTTTTTAAACAAACCGGCGGACTTCTTTCGGAGCGCGACATCGAAGTAATTCTCGACATCGTGCCGCTCATTTACTCGGTAAATGAAGCGGAAATCCTGGACTGGGACGCCGGAAAAGCATTGCGCCGCTACGACATCGCGATCACTCGCCTTGGCGTCAAACAGGAGTAGAGCGGATGGCAGACAGTAAATTTGGATTGAGGTCGCTCATCGCCAGGGACGGCGAGGCGATTTACGGCTCGCTTGAAACGGCCGGGGCAGGCGCCAGCATCCAGCCGATTGCGCCGATGCTTGCCGGCCCGTCCTTGCTTGATACCGTACCCAAGGCCGTGCCGGGCCAGGAACTGGCGAATGTCGGTGCGCAACTGACGCAACTGGTCACGGGGCAGACCCGGCTCATCGACACGCTGGAGAGGTTCAACGGCTCATTGCTCGATGTGATGGGTGCCCTGAAAACCGGCAAGGGCAATAGCAAGGGCGGCGCCTCATCCGATACCGTCAAACCCTCGCAGGCGCTGGAAACGGCGATGACCGACCTGCATGAAGTGGTGGGGTTTGCCGGGCATGAGCGCACACAACTGCGCGAAGCCAACCTGGCCTTGGCGTCAGACCCGATGGTTGCCGCAAGTGGCGCAGATGCTGTCGACCTGGCAAGGGTGGAGCAGGTGGGGGCCCGGTCCGGCGTAGGCAAGGACCTTGAAACTCGCCAGGCTGATTTGCTGCAGTTCGCCCGCGATAGCGCGCTCATCGCCGCGGCCTTTCAGACCGATATCAAGACGGCCGGCGAGATGATGGGCGGCTGGCGTGGGTCGATGAAGCTGGATCGCCCGCAGGCGCTGGATCTGGCTGACGCCACCAACGTGCTGGGTTCCCACGCTTCGCTCAAGGCCGATGCGGTGGATATTGGTTCGATTGTGCGCCAGAGCACTGCGGCGAGAACGTCGGGCATGAGCCCCGAGCAGGTAGCGGCGTTTTCGGCGGCGTTGCTGACGGTTGGTAACAACCGGGCGTCTGCCGGGCTTGCGGTGGAAAAAGTCGGCGCCGCGCTGGCCAAGGGTGACGGTGCGTCCGAGGGGCAGCGTGCTGCCTGGGCAGAGCTCAAGCTTGACCCGAAGGTGCTTGCGGCAGGCATGAAGCAGGACGCACCGCAAACAGTGCTGACGGTCCTCGAGGCGCTCAAGGTGCAGCCCCAGGAAAGGCAGGCGGCACTGGCCACGCAGTTGTTCGACGGTAACCGCTCGATTCTGAGCCTGGTGCCGGTAATCGACACGCTGAAGCAGGCCTTTACGGCGGTGGCCGACAAGTCGACTTACGCGACTTCGGTCCTGGGAGACCAGGGCTCGGTCATGCGTTCGGCGACCGGGCGGGCAGACTCCACGCAAGCTCATGAACAAGCCTTCCAGGCCAGCACCACCCGCCTGGAGACAGCTTCCGATACGGCGATTGCCCCCCTGAAAAACGGCGCACTGACGGTGCTGACCTCAGTGGTCAATGGCTTGGGCTGGCTGGCTGAATCGCTGCCCAAAGCCACGGCCGCCCTCACATTGGCCGCGGTGGTGATGGTGCCGCTGGCGAAGAAGCTCGGCGGCACTGTCGTGGACAAAGTCTTCGACAAGGTCGCCGGGAAAGTCCTGGGCGAGGGTGACGCGCCCCGCGATGCCGGTGGCAACAAGTCCGACCCGTCCGGCAGCAAAGGGAAGTCACAAGGCAACGACACACGCCAGGGCGAGCGCACGCCAGGCAAAAAATCAGGCCCTGATGCGCCCACGAAAACCAACAGAGCCAGCCGAATCGCGAAGCGCGGTTCGTTGGCGTTGGTGGTGGCAGACGCGGGTGTCAATCTCATCAAGGGCGCGAGCAATGGCACCCTGAAAGAGTCCGTTGGCGCCAGTGTGGGGTCGATAGGCGGTGGCGTCGCGGGTGGTGTGGCCGGCGAGGTTGCAGGGCTGGCCATTGGGCGAGCCGTTGGCACGCTCGCCGGGGCGGCGCTGGGTTCGATTATTCCGGGCGCCGGCACAGTGTTGGGCGGTGTGATCGGCGGCTTTGCCGGCGGTGCAATCGGTAAGGTGGTGGGCGGCGTCGTCGGCACGTTCGTCGGCAGCGACGTCGGGGCGAGCCTGGGCGAGAAAGTCATGAGCAGCGACGACCGTCTCCCGCCACCTGAACAGGTCAGCCAAAGCCTTCCCAACGCTCAAACAGACAACCGGCAAATCAACTTCGCCCCGCAGATCAACATTACCGCACCCGAGCAGACCAGTTACCAGGCGCTGGCGGCGCTCGTCGTGCAACAGATCGAGGCGCAGTTTACGCCGCTGTCGATGGACAACCTGCTGGCGACGCGACGCGACGCGGCACTCACCGATGGAGCGGTTTAATGCGACAACAAATGGTGTTGGGCAGCTTTATTTTCGGGCTGTCGCGCGGGTTTGCCTACGCGACCCTCGACCGTAATAGTAGCGGTGGCTGGGTCGCGCTGGACATCATTGCCGGCAAACCCAAGTCCAGCCAGACCGGCCAGGCCCTCGAAACATTGACCTTTGCCGGCAAGGCGGCGCGTGGCATTGGCATGGCCAGGCTCGACGAACTGCGCGACTTGCAGGCCTTGCGTACACCGCTGCCGTTGGTGGACGGGATTGGCCGTAACTGGGGGCTGTGGACGATCAAATCGGTGGACGAGAAACAAGCCAACGTGATCGACGACGGCACCGCCATGCTGATCAATTGGACGTTGATACTGGAGGAATTCGTCAATGCGTAGAGTCCGAAGTATTGCCGGTGACTCCGTCAACCTGCTGCTCTACCGCGAACTGGGTCGCAGCGACGACGCTGCCGAGGAAGCACTGTGGCATCTCAACCCGGACCTCGCGGAACACGGGGCGGTATTGCCGGCCGGCATCGGTGTAATCGTACCGGAGCTGGACGCGCGGCCCGCCGCAAAAAAACCGGTTTCGGTTTGGGATTAAGGAGGAACCATGGCACTTGGATTCACACCGGCGGTGGAAATTTACGGGACCAATGCCGCGCTGCTCAACGAGCGATTACTGGAGTGGGAACACACCGATGCCGCAGGCTTCGTCTCCGACCAGCTCAAGCTGACCCTCGACATCGAAGGGCTTGAGGGATTGCCCAGCCTGGGTGGGAGGATCGGCCTGCGGGTCGGTTACCTGGAGACCGGCCTGGAGGACAAGGGGCTCTTCAAGATTACCCAGCGCACCCCGTACCTGTTACCCCTGCGCCTGGTGCTGGTGGCCACGGCGGCGCCGTTCGACCAGGACGAATTCAAACAGCGCCGCACAGCCAGCCATGGGCCAACCACCCTGGGCGCACTGTTCCGCCAACTGACCATACGTTATGGATTCTCACCCAGGGTCGCGCCGGATCTGGACGCTGAAACGATCGCTCACATCGACCAGACCAACGAAAGCGACATGAGCTTTCTGACCCGGCTTGCCAAGCGTTTTGATGCGGTGGCCAAGCCTGTCGACGAGCTGTATGTGCTGGGCCGTAAAGGCCAGATCACCTCGCTGTCGGGCAAGCCGCTGCAAGAAGTGCGGCTGTCGGTCACCCGTGATAACCGTCCGGGCGACCGCGCGTTTATCAGCGCCAGTTTTACCGAGACCAGCCGGGCCAAGTTCGAAGGGGCCAAGGCGTCCTGGTGGGATGCCGCTACCTGCAAGAAACGTGAGGTGGAGGTGGGCGGTGCGCCGTTCAAAGTCCTTGCCCAGCGCTACCAGAGCGAAGACGAAGCCAGGACGGCGGCCGAAGGCGAGATGCGCCGGGTTAGCCGTGAAGGCCTGCAGATCAATGTCATATGCCCCGGCAACCCGGCGTTCCAGGCCGAAGGGCTGCTGGTGCTGGATGAAACCTGGCCCGGCTTCATGCAGGGGCGCTGGTCCATCGACACGCTGACGGCCGTCGGCAAACGCAAGGAAAGCTACCGATGCACGATCAAGGCGAACGGATTGTCGTCACCGCAATGACGTGCTCGATCGGTTCCTTCTACCCACCCGCTTCGGCGGGTTTTTTATTGCCTGGTGAGATGCCATGAAGATAACCCCTCTGGTCAGTCATCTTCGGGATCACTGCCCATCGTTCAACCAACACATCCGCGCCGGCCTCGACCTCGACGCGCTGCAAAACCTGCCAGTGCTCGACTCACCCCAGGCGGTCGTGACGCCGATCAGTGACAAGGCCAGCCCTAACGCTGCGCAAAACAGCAGTCGCCAACCCCTGCGCGAACATTTTGGCGTGGTACTGGTGCTGGATTTGCCGGAGGGCCAGCAAGCCCAGGCGATGGACCAGCTGCATGCCTTGCGCGCCGAGGTCTGGCGGGCGCTGGTGGGCTACAGGCCCGAGGGGTTCTACGAGCCCATCCAGTACGACGCTGGCGAATGGCTGTTGCTCAGCAAGGTTCGCGGGTTGTACCGGCTGCGGTTTTTTCTCGAGAGCCAGTTGGGACGCAACCTCAGCACGCAGCCGGCGGAAACCTGGCTCGAGCTTGAACTGGACGCTTTGCCGTCCTTCAACGGGGTGACGGTGCGGGTCGATGCCATCGACCCGGCTGACACCAATCTGCAACGCCCAGGCCCCGACGGGCGCCTGGAAATGACGTTTTCTGCCGAGGTAAAACCATGAGCAAACGCATCACCGTACTGCCGGTTTCCGGCCGTGCCGTACCTGACCCGGAGGCGGGCGATCTGTTGCCGGCCGAAGGTCGCGAAGTCCCGGACAACGCCTGGTGGCGTCGACGTCTGGCCGATGGCGACATCACAACCAAAGCCGTCAAGGCGGCAAAAACACAGGGAGCCAAGTAATGGCGATCGGATTCAGTCATATTCCGGCGGACATTCGTGTGCCGCTGTTCTACGCCGAGATGGATAATTCGGCAGCCAATAGTGCGTCGTCGGCCCTGCGCCGATTGATCGTGGCCCAGGTCAACGACAACGTCACCAGCCCGGAAATCGGCAGCCTGGTGCTGGTATCGAGCGCGGCCATGGCCAAGCGTATCGGTGGCCAGGGTTCGATGCTGGCGTCGATGTACGAGACGTTCCGCAAGAGTGACCCGGTGGGCGAAATCTGGTGCCTGCCGCTGCACGGCACCGAAGGCAGCGCGGCCAAAGCCGAGCTCAAGCTGACCGGCGCCGCGACTCAAGGTGGCATTCTCAGCCTGTACGTCGGCGGCACCCGGGTTCAAGCGACCGTGATCAATGGTGCGACGGCTGCCGTGGCTGCCACCGCCCTGGCGCTGAAAATCAACGCCAGTGCCGACCTGCCGGTCAGTGCGGTAGCCGCCGATGGCACCGTCACCCTGACCGCCAAGTGGACCGGTGAGAGTGGCAACGACATCAGCCTGCAGCTCAACCGCCTGGGCCAGAGCAACGGCGAACAAACCCCCGACGGCCTGACCGCCGTGCTCGGCAAAATGGCGGCGGGCGCCGGTGTGCCGGACCAGCTCGCGGCATTGGCTGCGCTGGGCGACGAGCCGTTCGAGTTCATCTGCATGCCCTGGGCCGACACCACCAGCCTCAACGCCTGGCAAGCGGTGATGGATGACAACAGCGGTCGTTGGTCGTGGGCCAAGCAACTGTTCGGCCACGTCTACACCGCCAAGCGCGGCACTATCGGCACCCTGGTGGCGGCCGGGCAAGGGCGAAATGACCAGCACGTGACCATCCAGGCCATGGAGCCGGGCGTGCCGCAACCGTTCTGGGTCCAGGCCGCAGCATTGGCTGCACGCACGGCGGTGTTCATCTCTGCCGATGCCAGTCGTCCGACCCAAAGCGGCAGCTTGCCGGGCCTCGATCCGGCCGACGCGAGCGAGCGCTTCACTCTGACCGAGCGCCAATCGCTGCTCAACTACGGCATCGCCACCGCTTACTACGAAGGCGGTTACGTGCGCATTCAGCGGGCGATCACCACTTACCAGAAGAACGCGTTCGGCCAGGCGGACAATTCCTATCTGGACAGCGAAACCCTGCACCAGTCGGCCTTTATCGTGCGCCGCCTGCAGAGCGTGATCACCAGCAAGTACGGGCGCCACAAACTCGCTGCTGACGGCACGCGCTTTGGCGCCGGCCAGCCGATCGTCACCCCGAGCACTATCCGCGGTGAGCTGATTGCCCAGTACGCCAAGCTGGAACTGGAAGGTCATGTGGAGAACGCCGAGCTGTTCGCCGAGCACCTGATCGTCGAGCGCGACAGCCAGGACCCGAGCCGGGTCAACGTGCTGTTCCCGCCGGATTACGTCAACGGGCTGCGGGTGTTCGCGCTGCTCAACCAGTTCCGTTTGCAGTACGACGCGGCGGTGTAGGCCCCGCGCTTTTCGCAACTGATTCCAGCCCGCCGAGTGCGGGCTTATTTTTGGGAGAAACATCATGGGTCAACTGATTGCGGGCACCTGCTACGTCAAAGTGGACGGCGCTCAACTGACCATCAACGGCGGCTGCGAAGCACCGTTGATGGCCGTCAAGCGGGAAACCGTGGTGCCGGGTTTCTATAAGGAAACCGACATCACCCCGTCTTTCAAAGTTACCGCGCTGCACACGCCGGACTTTCCATTGAAGCAACTGATCGCCGGCACCGACATGACCGTCACCTGCGAATTCAACAACGGCAAGGTCTACGTGCTGGCCGGTGCCTACCTGGTGGAAGAGCCGGTGGCCAAGGGCGACGATGCCGTGATCGAGCTGAAATTCGAAGGCATCAAGGGGACCTGGCAATGACCGATACGGTGAAGCTGCAAGCGGCCATCGAGGCCCACGGCGAGTCATTGACCGAACTCACCCTGCGCCGCCCGACGGTGCAGGAGGTGCGGGCAATCAAGGCGCTGCCGTACAAGATCGACAAGGGCGAAGACGTGAGTCTGGACCTTGACGTCGCCGCCAAGTACATCGCCGTGTGCGCGGGTATCCCGCCGTCGTCGGTCAACCAGCTCGACCTGATGGACTTCAACGCGCTGAGCTGGGCCGTCGCTGGTTTTTTCATGAGTGCGGCGCAGGCTCCGTCGCCGAGCTGATTGCGGTGGCCTATGACCTGGCCTGGTTCTGGAAGGTTGATCCCGAACAGATGCTGGCCAGGCCTTTGGATACGCTCCGGGAATCCCTGGAGCATGCGCAACGGATCAATGCGATGCAGCAGGTGCAGTGATGGCAGAAGCTCAGAAAGTAGAAAGTACCGCCGTGCGCCTGACCGGCATCGAACAGCTGTCGCCCAAGCTTGCTGCGCTGCAGGCCATGGTCGGGCGCTTCAGGCAAAACCTGGAACAGACCGGTCTCGGCAAACTCGACGTCGCGGGCCTGGTAAAGGGCGGTGGGCTGGCGGCACCGTTTATCAGCGGTATCAATTCGGCGCTGGCGTTCAAGGCTGAGGTCGGCGAGGTCAATGCCGCCGTGGGGCAGGGCGTTACCGAAACGGCGGCGCAAGGGCTGAAGGATTTCAACGCGTCGCTGGACAAGGTGTCGGTGGCGTTTGGTACTGCGCTGTTGCCGGCCGTCACGGCGGTGGTGGTCGGGTTGGAGCCGTTGCTGACGACGGTGGCCCAGGTGCTCACCGAAAATCCGCAACTGGTGCAGGGCCTGGCTGCCGGCGCAGTAGCGTTTACCGCGATGCAGGCGGCCGTCACCGGCGTGTCTCAGGCACTGGGCTTGATGCAGCTGGTGCTCAGCGCCAATCCGATAGTTTTGGTGGCTGTAGGCATTGCCGTGGCGGCAGGCTTGATCGTTGCCAACTGGAAGCCGATTTCGGCATTTTTTGTCGGGCTCGGCGAACGGGTGATGGCGGCGATTGGAACCTTGGGCGATTTTTTCCAGACGGTCTTTGCGTTTCGTCCGCTGGAACAGGTGATGCGCTTGTGGGGGCCGATCACAGGCTTTTTTGCAGGGTTGTGGACGTCGCTGAAGGTAATGGCGCAGCCCTTGGTCGGCTTTTTCACCACACTGTTTTCCTGGTCGCCAATGGGTTTGATCGTCAACAACTGGACGCCGTTGAGCGGCTTTTTTGCGGCCCTCTGGGACTTGCTCAAGGCACTGAGTGTGCCGGTGGTCGAGTTCATGAAAAGCCTGTTCAGTTGGTCACCCCAAGGGCAAATCATTGCCAACTGGGGTGTGATCAGTGAGATGTTTGCGGCGATCTGGAGTGACTTCAAACTCACCGCGCTGGCGGCTTTTACCATCGTCAGCAGTTACTTCGATTGGTCGCCCCTGGACAAGGTTTCTGCCGTCTGGGGTAGCGTCAGCGGTGCATTCGCCTCGATCTGGGGCGATATCAAGTTGCAGGCCCAGGACGCCTTTGTAGTGTTGAGTGGCCTGTTCGACGACTGGCATCCGATGGAGCAACTTGAAGCCATGTGGGCACCGGTGCTGAGTTGGTTCACCGCGCTGTCGGAGAAGCTTGCGGTGATCACCGCACCGATTCGCAAGCTGTTCAACGGTGGGCTGGGTGAAGTGATCAACCAGGCGACCGGCAGTGTGCTGGAGTTGACCACCGAGCAACAGGAACGTAATGCCGAAAGCGCGCGCGATCCGTCCTGGTTCCGCAAGGGGCCTGGCTTGGTGTCACCGCTGGCGTCCAGCTCCAGTTCGCTGCTGCAACAAACCGCTGCCAACAACCGCACGCAGCTCAACGGCGATTTGCGGGTGAGCTTCGACAATGCACCGGCGGGCCTGCGGGTCGACCAACCCAGAACCAACCAGCCCGGCCTGAGCGTCACCCCACGTGTCGGCTACCGTTCCCTGTCCCTTGGAGGCTCCAATGAGCTGGCGTGATCGTTTGTTGCCGGCGTCGTTTCGTGGCGTCGGGTTTTGGGTTGACCAGGCGAAAGTCCCGGTCGGCAAGAAGGGCCAGTTGCACGAATACCCTCAGCGCGACCTGCCTTTTTTTGAAGGGCTGGGCCAACAGTCCAGGGTGCATGAGCTGACGGCATTTGTAGTGGGCGAGGATTGCCTGGAGCAACGCGACAAGTTGCTCAAGGCCCTGGAGGAGGGCGCCGGCGAGCTGGTGCACCCGTGGCTTGGACGGTTGCAGGTCAAGGTCGGCGAATGCGAGATGACCCAAACCCGCCAGGACGGCGGGCTGGTGACCTTTGCCCTGAAGTTCTATCCCGACGAACCTTTGAAGTTTCCCACTACGGCGGTCAATACCCGCCAGCTGTTGCTGGTGTCGGCCGACAGTTTGCTGGGTTCGGCGGTGCTGCGCTTTGAGCAGGCCGTCGCACTGGTGAAGCAGGCGCGGGTGGGCATCCAGGCGTTGCGCAATGGCCTGGCAGAGGTTTACCAGGTAATTGAGCAGCAGTTTGCCCCACTGATTCAGTTGTATGGCGACCTGAATGCCTTGGTCAAAGCCATCAAGGAAGTGCCCAAGGAATTGAGCGCCGAGTTCAAGGGCTTGCTCGGTGATGTGAAGGAGTTGAAGGCATTTGCCCGCAGCGGCTATCGTGGCATGTTGGCCAACCTCTCGCAGCAGGTGGAAGCGGCTCGCACTATCGACGTGCCGAAGCTGACCACCGGCAAGGACAGCGTGGCGGCGGTGCAAGCCACTGCCAACCTGGTACAGGATGCGTTGTGGGTGAAGATCGCCCATTGGCTGGCGGACGTACCGGTGGCGACCAAAGCGGTGACCCTCAGTACCACGCCATCCGTGGCGCAACAGGCGGCACAGCCGGTGCAGCGCCGCGAAGTGCCGGTGGCCGACGATGTGCTGGTGCTGCGTGACCTTCTGAACGAAGCCATGTGGCACGCCGCATTGAAGGCCGACGCCGGGCACTATGTTGCGCTGAACGACCTGCGCCAACAGATGTTCGCGCATCTGACGGCGGTGGCTTCGTCCGGTGTCCGGCTGGTCAATCTGACGCCGATGCGCAGCATGCCCGCCTTGCTGTTGGCCTATCAGCGCTTCGGTGACGCGACGCGAGTGGGCGAGGTGGTGCAGCGCAATCGGGTGGCCCACCCGGGCTTCCTGCCACCGGCGGACCTGCAAGTGGTCAGGGAGTAACCCATGAACGAGTTGGACAATGCCGTCACCCTGACCGTGGACGGCCTGGATTATGGCGGCTGGAAAAGCGTGGAAATCAGCGCCGACCTGGAGCGTCAATTTCGCACCTTCACCCTCAACATCACCTGGCAATGGCCCGGGCAAACCCTGGCGGCGCCGATCAAGCCCGGCGCCCGTTGCCAGGTACGCATCGGTTGCGACCTGGTGCTCACCGGCTTTGTCTTCAAGGCGCCCATCAGTTACGACGGCCGACAGATCAGCCTGAGTATTCAGGGCGGCTCAGTGACCCAGGACCTGGTGGACTGCGCAGCGATAAACCAGCCCGGCCAGTGGCGCGGGCAAAGTGTGCTGAGCATCGTCCGGGCGCTGACGGCCGCCTATGGCGTGGAGGTGCACAGCGAGATTGCCGAAACCGCGCGCCTGCATACCCACAGCATCGTGCCCGGGGAGACGGTATTTCAATCCATCGACCGCTTGCTGACGTTGTATCGGGTGTTCTCCACCGACGATGCGGATGGGCGCCTGGTATTGGCATCGCCCGGTAGTGCAGGGCGTGCGAATGACAGCCTGGAACTGGGCCAGAACATCCTTTCGGCTAACGCACCGATGGACTTCAGCTCGGTATTTTCCGAGTACCGCGTCATCGGCCAGCACAAGGGCGATGATCAGAAAAGTGCAGCGGCGGTCAGTGAGGTTTCAGGGATTTCCCGGGATGAAAAAGCCACGCGAAAACGCGTCACGGTGATCAGCGAACCGACGCAGTTGACCCCCGAGCTGGCCCAGCAACGCGCCGACTGGGAACGCGCCACCCGTACCGGAAAAGCCCTGACCACCACCTACACCGTGCAAGGCTGGCGGCAGTCCAACGGCGATTTGTGGCGCCACAACCTGTTGGTGCGGGTGATCGATCCGGTGCTGGGCTTTGACCAGGACATGCTGATCTCCAAGGTCACCTGGTCGCTCTCCGACCAAGGTTCGATCACCACGCTACAGGTGGCGCCGCCGTCCACCTTTGATGCCAATCCGTTGCCATCCGCTTAACCACCAAGGAATTTCCATGAGCTTACTGACTCGCCTGCTGGCGCGCGGCACTGTCGTGCTCGCCCACTCGGCCACCAAGCTGCAATCGCTGCAAATGCGCCTGACGGCAGGCGAAGTGAACGACGACATGGAGCACTTCGAACCCTACGGTTTTACCAGCAACCCTCTGGCGGGTGCTGAAGGCATCGCCACCTTCCTGGGCGGTGACCGCTCCCATGCCATCGTGCTGGTGGTGGCAGACCGTCGCTATCGCTTGCAGTCCCTGGCGCCGGGTGAAGTGGCGATCTATACCGACGAAGGCGACAAAGTTCATTTCAAGCGCGGGCGGGTAATCGACATTGAAACCGGCACCTTGAATATCCGCGCCAGCCAGGCGGTGAACATTGATACGCCGACCCTGACCCAGAGCGGCAAGATCATCTCCCAGGGCGACCAGATTGCCGGCGGCATCAGCCAGATCCGGCACGTGCATGTGGGCGTCCAGCCCGGCAGCGGTCAGACCGGTGCGCCGGCGGGAGGCCAGTGATGTTTGTCTCCGACAACCTGAAAAAGGCCCTGACCCGCTCGGTGCTGATCAGCCTGTTCACCTGGCGCCGTGCCGCACCCGACGATGCGGTTGACGATGACGAGCGCTTCGGCTGGTGGGGCGACAGTTTTCCCAGCGTGGCCGACGACCGTATCGGCTCAAGGTTGTGGTTGCTGCGCCGGGTCAAGCTGACCCGCCAGACGCAACTGGACGCCGAATTCTATGCCCGCGAAGCCTTGCAATGGCTGATCGACGACGGGCATTGCAGCGCCATCGAAGTCCTCAGTGAGCGCCTCGACGCCCAGCGGCTCAACCTGCGCACGCAGCTGACCATGGCCGATGGCGAGCGCCTGGACATCAACCCTGATAACAGTTGGCAGGTGATCTATGCCGTTTGAAACCCCTTCGCTGCCGGTGCTGATCAAACGCACCCAAAGCGACCTGGCCAGCGATTCGCTGCGCCAGTCCGATGCCCAGGTCCTGGCGCGCACACTGAGTGGCGCTGCGTTCGGCCTGTACGGTTATCTCGATTGGATCGCTGAGCAGATCCTGCCGGATACCGCCGATGAATCCACCCTGGAACGCATCGCTGCGCTGCGTTTGAACCAGGCACGCAAGGCGGCGGTAGCCGCCAGTGGCACCGTGAGTTTTACCGCAGCGGCGGGCGCGGTGCTGGATGTGGACACGGTGCTGCAAGCCAGTGATGGTCGCAGCTTCAAAGTCACCGCTGCCGGTACCACCCATGCAGGCCTCAACACCGCCACGGTGCAGGCGATTGATGCCGGCACGCTGGGCAACGCTGATGCCGGGCTGAGCCTGATCGCGGTCCAGCCGCTGCAAGGTATTGGTTCGACGTTTACCGTGCTGGCGCCGGGGTTGACCGGCGGTGTGGCACGAGAAACCCTGGAGTCGCTGCGGGCGCGGGTGATTCGTTCCTATCGCGTTATTCCCCAGGGCGGTTCGGCACAGGATTACGAGACCTGGTCCCTCGAAGTGCCCGGCATTACCCGCGCATGGTGTCGCGGCAATTACCTGGGGCCGGGGACGGTGGGGGTGTTCGTGATGCGTGACGACGACCCGCAGCCGATCCCCAATGCAGCGCAGTTGGCGCAAGTTCAAGCCCATATCGAACCGCTGCGGCCAGTGACCGCTGATGTGTATGTGTTGGCGCCGGTGATGAAACCAGTGGCTTATCAACTGCGCTTGACCCCCGACACCAGCGCCGTGCGTGCGGCCGTCGAGGCCCAACTGCGAGATTTGCACAATCGCGAAGCGGGGCTGGGCGACAGCTTGTTGCTGACCCACATCGCCGAAGCCATCAGCACCGCCACCGGTGAGACCGATCACACACTGACAAGCCCGCTGGCGGACGTTACGGCGGCGACAAACCAGTTACTGGTGTTTGGAGGTATCACATGGCTGGGATAAGGACGGCTGGCCAGTACGAGGAGCAACTGATCGCCCTGTTGCCCAGCGGTCCGGCCTGGTACCTGGAGACCATGCCGCAGTTGCAGACGGTGCTCAAAGGCATCGCCGAAGAACTTACGCGCATCGACGCCCGTGCCTGCGACCTGCAAAACGAAATGGACCCCGTGACCGTCAGCGAACTGGTGCCGGAGTGGGAAAGGGTGATGCAACTGCCCGACCCTTGCCTGGGCTTGAGCCCGCTGTACGACGACCGTCGCCTGGCGGTGCGTCGACGTCTGTTGGCGGTGGGCAGCCAGCGCGCCGCGTACTACATCGAAATCGCCCGCAGCCAGGGTTATCCCGACGCCAGTGTCACTGAACATCGCGCCCCGCGCATGGGCCGCTCACGGTTTGGCGCGGCGCATTTTGGCACCTGGCAGGCGCACTTCATGTGGACGCTCAACACCGGCGGCCGCCAGCACTTGGGGCGGCGGTTTGGGGCGAGTTATTGGGGAGAGCGGTTTGGCGTCAACCCGGGCAATGCCCTGGAGTGCCTGATTCATCGCAGCGCACCTGCTCATACGCAGGTGCACATCAATTATGACTAGAGGATAGAAGCGTGGATTATCCAAAGAGTGTGCCCAGCGTTGGGCTGGTGAATGGCAAGTTTGTGGATGAAAACCCGGTGACCGGGACGCCGGGGAGTTTGATTCCGGCGGCTTGGGGGAATGGGGTTACGCAGGAGATTTTGAATGTGCTGGCGGCGGCGGGGATTGCGCCGGATGAGACGAAGACCGATCAGCTGGCGCAAGCGTTGAGTGTGTTGAGTGATTGGTTGAAGTTGAGGAATAAGCCGACGACGTTGGCAGGTTACGGCGTGACAGATGCGCTTGGCATTGGCCAATATGGATTGGGGAGCAACGTTGCGCCCACCGTCGCGATTGACGCTGTTGGGCTACCCGGTGGTTTTTACTATTACGGCTCCGGCAATACCAGTTTTGTCAATTACGTTGGGCTGGTGAACATCCCGTATGGAGATGGAACCTACGCCGGGCAGATCGGTTTTCAGCAGGGCAATACAGAACCGGATATCTACGTTCGCGGGTGTTCTCAGGCGAAGGTTTGGAGTCCGACGCGAAGGCTTTGGCATTCTGGAAACCTTGATCCTGCATCGATGGTGGTTCCGGTCGGTACGACGATTCAGTATTGCGGTGCCGTAGCACCGACCGGCTTTTTGAAAGAAAACGGGGCGGAAATCTCACGCACCGTATATGCCAAGCTTTTTGCCGTTATTGGAACAACTTACGGTGCAGGAGATGGCAGCACTACATTCAACTTGCCCGATAGTCGAGGCGAGTTTATCCGCGGCCTGGATGATGGCCGGGGCGTTGATCCAGGCCGCAAAATCGGCAGTTATCAAGGTGATCAAATTCAGGGGCATCGCCATAACCTAACTTGGGGGCAAGGGACCACTGGTTCGGGTGTTGTAGGGAATAATATCGCCAATTTTCCCAGTGGCTCGACACTGACGCAGATAACCGCTCCGGTGAGTGATGGAGTTAACGGGGAGCCACGAGTTGGACTTGAAACCCGGCCTCGTAATACTGCCCGCCTTATGTGCATAAAATATTGAGATTAGTTATGAATGAGCTATCCCTTGTTGTTTATCAAGCCC
This sequence comes from Pseudomonas sp. P7779, assembly GCF_013386315.1. NCBI lineage: Bacteria > Pseudomonadati > Pseudomonadota > Gammaproteobacteria > Pseudomonadales > Pseudomonadaceae > Pseudomonas > Pseudomonas sp. P7779. The sequence continues at coordinate 61,623 of NZ_JACARZ010000089.1, forward strand.
ATCCGGTTACAGGTGAATATGTCGGCAGCGTGTACGCTGACCCGGATCCTCTTACTTCTGATTGCTGGATTGTTCCGGCGATGGCGTTTATAGAGGCTCCGCCTGTAGTGGGGGAAGGGTTTACCGTTGTTCATATTGCTGGTAGCGACAGTGCCTGGAGCGTTGTGGCGGACTTGCGTGGTGATGTTTATCACACTGATACAGGTGAGAAGGTTCAATGGCAGCAGCTTGGTGAACTGCCGGAGGGCGTAACTTCCAAGCCATGGCCTGGCCCTGGTTATGTCTGGAAAAACGACAAATGGGTGCTTGATGAAGCACAGCATACTTTTGCATTAGCTGATATCGAGCGTCGCTGGAGAGATTCAGAGATCGATAATGTCAAGTGGTTGCGGGAGCGCCATCGTGATGAGACAGACCTGAACCTGGACGCTGCAACGCTGACAGAACAACAGTTTTCCCAACTGTTGGAATATCTTCAGGCCCTGCGTAATTGGCCGCAGGGTTCGAAGTTTCCAGTCTCCGAGTTTCGGCCGGTTAGGCCGGACTGGATAGTTGGCCTTGTTCAATAGTGCTGTGCTCATGAGTTCGGAGGTTTTTTCATGCCGATAACCCAAAATGATCTTGTGCGAATCATGCCTAACGCCCGCTCCCAAGCGGGCGTTTTCGTATCTGCGCTGAACACAGCCATGTCCAACCGCCAAATCACCACACCCAAACGCATCGCCGCCTTCCTCGCCCAAATCGGCCACGAATCCGGCGAACTGCGCTACGTACGTGAACTGGGCAGCGATCAATACCTGAGCAAATACGACACCGGTACCTTGGCCGCCCGCCTGGGCAACTCCCCAGAAGCCGACGGCGATGGCCAGAAGTATCGCGGCCGCGGCCTGATCCAGATCACCGGCCGGCGCAACTACCTGGCGTGCAGTCAGGCATTGTTCGGCGATGAGCGTTTGTTGCACCAACCGGAGTTGCTGGAGACGCCGCAATGGGCGTGCGAATCTGCCGCGTGGTTCTGGCAGAGCAATGGCTTGAACGAACTGGCTGACAAGGACCAGTTCACCACGATCACCCGGCGCATCAATGGTGGCCTCAACGGTCTGGAGAACCGTATGCAACTGTGGGCGCGGGCGAAGGCGGTGTCATGGGCTTCCTGACGTCGTATCGCCTGCTTGGGTTTTGCCTGTTGTTCGCAGTTTCGGCGGGTGTTGCCTGGCAGGTACAGACTTGGCGATATGGCGCACAACTCGAGCACCTGCAGGCTCTGCATGCCGCAGCACTCAGCCAGCAACAACAGGCCGAACAGGACAAACGGCTGGCACTGGAGCAACAACTCAGCGTCAGCGACCAACAACACACCCGGGAGCTTTCCGATGCACAACGCGCTCAGGCTCACCTGCGGGATCGCCTGGCCACTGCTGATGTGCGGTTGTCAGTCCTTCTCGACGCCAGCGATTCAGCCAGCGGCTGTGCAATGCCAGCCACCGCCCCCTCCGGCAGCCTGGTTCATGGCGCCCCGCGAGCCCGACTTGACCCGGCGCATGCTCAACGAATTATCGGCATCACCGACGACGGCGATAACGCAATGATCGCCTTGCGCGCCTGCCAGGCGTATGTCCGGGCCGTCGCGCGTTAGTCTCTTGTAACTTGCATGGCCCATGGGCTCCTGTAGGGTAGGCAAACGCCCGTCCACTCCAGGAGATGACCGTGAAGGAAATTACTCAACTCGCCGCTGAACTTGGCCGACGCTTGCAGGTTCTCAATGCCCACGTCACGACGGCCGAGTCGTGCACCGGCGGCGGTATCGCCGAGGCAATCACGCGGATTCCCGGGAGTTCGGCCTGGTTCGAGGCGGGCTATGTCACGTATTCCAATCGCCAGAAGACGCGGCAACTGAATGTGTCGGAAGCTCTGTTCCCCAAGGTCGGTGCCGTCAGCCGCGAAGTGGTGGAGGCGATGGTGCGGGGTGCCCAGGAGAAGAGCCTGGCGCGTTTTGCCGTGGCCGTCAGCGGCGTGGCCGGGCCCGATGGCGGTTCGCCGGACAAGCCGGTGGGCACCGTATGGCTGGCCTGGGGCGTGGGCGATGAGGTTACCGCCGAGCTCGAACACTTCCCCGGCAACCGCGACGAGGTCCGCCGACAAACGGTAAAGGCCGCGCTAGAGGGCTTGTTGCGACGAGCTGCAGCAGAAATAGAAAATCAGGGGTAGGCGATCACGGATCTTTGTGGAACAATACTGTCTACTTATACAGGTGTTGGCCGCCAGGCCTTATTGATTACGTGAGGACTTTAATGGACGACAACAAGAAGAAAGCCTTGGCTGCGGCCCTGGGTCAGATCGAACGTCAATTCGGCAAGGGTGCCGTAATGCGTATGGGCGATCACGACCGTCAGGCGATCCCGGCTATCTCCACTGGCTCTCTGGGTCTGGACATCGCGCTCGGCATTGGCGGCCTGCCAAAAGGCCGTATCGTTGAGATCTACGGTCCTGAATCTTCCGGTAAAACCACCCTGACCCTGTCGGTGATTGCCCAGGCACAAAAAATGGGCGCCACCTGTGCGTTCGTCGATGCCGAGCACGCCCTGGATCCTGAATACGCCGGCAAGCTGGGCGTCAACGTTGACGACCTGCTGGTTTCGCAACCGGACACCGGTGAGCAAGCGCTGGAAATCACCGACATGCTGGTGCGCTCCAACGCCATCGACGTGATCGTGGTCGACTCCGTGGCAGCCCTGGTACCCAAGGCTGAAATCGAAGGCGAAATGGGCGACATGCACGTGGGCCTTCAAGCCCGCTTGATGTCCCAGGCCCTGCGTAAAATCACCGGTAACATCAAGAACGCCAACTGCCTGGTGATCTTCATCAACCAGATCCGGATGAAGATCGGCGTGATGTTCGGCAGCCCGGAAACCACCACCGGTGGTAACGCGCTGAAGTTCTACGCTTCGGTCCGTCTGGACATCCGTCGTACTGGCGCGGTGAAGGAAGGTGACGAGGTTGTCGGTAGCGAAACCCGCGTTAAAGTCGTGAAGAACAAGGTGGCCCCGCCGTTCCGTCAGGCCGAGTTCCAGATTCTCTACGGCAAGGGTATCTACCTGAACGGCGAGATGATCGACCTGGGCGTGCTGCACGGTTTCGTCGAGAAATCCGGTGCCTGGTATGCCTACAACGGCAGCAAGATCGGCCAGGGCAAGGCCAACTCGGCCAAGTTCCTTGCGGATAACCCGGATGTTGCCGCTACGCTCGAGAAGCAGATCCGCGACAAGTTGCTGACCCCGGCACCTGACGTCAAGGCTGCCGCCAACCGCGAGCCGGTTGAAGAAGTAGAAGAAGTCGACACTGACATCTGAAGCAAACGATGAGCGTTGTCCTGGATACACCCGTCGCCGTAAGGCGCACTGCAATGGACCTGCTCGCACGGCGCGAGCATGGTCGAGTCGAGCTGACGCGTAAGCTGCGTCAGCGTGGCGCAGATCCCGAGATGATCGACGCAGCCCTTGACCGTTTGACGGAAGAAGGGCTGCTGTCGGAGTCCCGTTACCTCGAAAGTTTCGTCTCCTACCGAGCCCGATCCGGCTATGGCCCTGCACGAATTCGTGAAGAGCTGAGCCAGCGTGGCTTGCAGCGTGCTGATATCGAACTCGCGTTGCGTGAGTGCGGCATCAGTTGGCAGGCACAACTGGAAGAAACCTGGCGGCGCAAGTTTGCCGGTCATCTGCCTATTGATGCGCGTGAGCGGGCTAAGCAAGGTCGCTTCCTGAGTTATCGCGGGTTTTCGATGGAGATGATCAGTCGCCTGTTGAGCGGTCGGGATATGGATGACTGAAGGCTGCGCCTGGTAAATGGTTGCTCTGATCACTACGGGGCTTGGTGTGGCGAGGGAGCTTGCTCCCGCTGGGCTGCGCAGCAGCCCCAACCTGCGCATCGTTCTACCTGACACAACCCAAAAGGCCCGCTATGAAAATAGCGGGCCTTTTTTCGTTTCAGTGTCAGGTCACGCCGTCTCCGTCACCCGCTGCTGCGTTTTCCCCTGAGCCTGGGCCCAGTTTTCCGGCAAGTTGATGTAATCCACCAATTCCCGCAACCGTCCCTGATCACGCCCGTTGAAGTTGAACACCAGCCGCGTCAGATGGCTGAAGCTTGGCTCGTCATGCTCTTCGCCGGTGTACGCGATTTGTTGGAAGTCGCCACTGAGGCGAAGGCTGGCGAACGCCTCCTGCAGGTGGGCCAGTGCGCGGTCACTCAACGGATGATTCATGCGAATCACAAACTGGCGCTTCAGCCAGCGGGTGGAGTGGAAGTTGGCGTAGAACTGGTTGATTTCGTCCACCGCCTCTTCGGCGCTGTACACCAGGCGGACCAGCTTGAGGTCGGTGGGCAGGATGTAGCGATTGGCCTCAAGCTGGCTGCGGATAAAGTCCAGTGCGCCTTGCCAGAAGCTACCGCCTGGTGCATCCAGCAGTACCACCGGTACCAGCGGGCTTTTGCCGGTCTGGATCAGGGTCAGCACCTCCAGCGCTTCATCCAGGGTACCGAAACCGCCCGGGCACAGGATCAAGGCGTCGGCTTCCTTGACGAAGAACAGCTTGCGGGTAAAGAAGAAGTGGAAGGACAGCAGGTTCTCGGTGCCATCGATGGTCGGGTTGGCGTGCTGTTCAAAGGGCAGGGTGATGTTGAACCCCAGGCTGTGCTCCAGGCCGGCACCCTCATGGGCCGCCGCCATGATGCCGCCGCCACCGCCGGTGATCACCATCAGATCCGAACGGGCCAGGACCGCGCCCACCTCCCGGGCCAGTGCGTACAACGGGCTTTCCACCGGCGTGCGCGCCGAGCCGAACACCGTGACTTTGCGCCGCCCCTTGAACTGTTCGAGCACGCGGAAGGCGTGGTCCAGTTCCCGTATCGCCTGCAAGGTGATCTTGGCATTCCAGCGGCTGCGGTCGTCCTGGGCCATGCGCAACACGGTGAAGATCATGTCGCGATAAAGGGGAATATTCGGGCTGTTGGGCGCAATCAAATGGAGTTGCGCGTCGACCTGCTGCGTGAGGTCGGTGCCGTTTTCTTCAAATTGACGGATCAGGAGTTCATTCGGTTCGTAAGGCATTCAACTTCTCCTTCTTCACAGAACCCTGGGTGCCGGCGAGAAATTCGTCGGGACCACGACACTGCATGTGTCGTTGCCTCTGATTAACGAGGTGGGCGAAACCGGTTCTGTATATTCCTTATGATTAAAAACCTTTGCATTGCACGCTCAGGAGGGCAACCCTCTTTTGCCCTGAAAATGTTACAGGACGGTGTGAAAACCCGATGTTCCAGGCGTTCAGGATGAATTGATCATGAGCCTATAAAGTCTTGGCTGGCAACCGCTTATTGATCACTTCTGAGGGAGTTTAGACGCTGCCGCGAGCGGACAATGGCGGAGAGTGCAGAGGGGGATATTGCGCGCCGCTGGTCAGCGGCGCGCGACAGGAGGTGTCACTTACTTTTTCTTCTTCGCGGCAGCCGGTGCCGGGCAATCTGCTTCCTGGAACTTCACCGAAGCTACCGGGCGGTTGGTTTTGTTCTCGGTGATTTCATAGCGCATGATCGCGCCCTTGGCCATCAGCTCGCGGTAACCCTTGTTCAGGCACACACTTTGGCCGAGCTGGAAGTACACAGCCTTGGGGTTGGCGCGCATTTGCTCGGCGCGGTCGGGCAGTACGCTCAAATGGTCAATCAGCTGCAAGCCTTCAACGGTGTAGGCAACTTCCAGGGTCTTTTCGTCAATTTCCCGTGGCAGTTCTTTGTTGGTTTCCTCTGCGACGCTTTGCAGCTTCCTGTTCAGTTGAGCCTCCAGCAACGAGGCCGCTTGGGCACCCAGAGGCAACACCAGCGCGAGGGCGACGGACGGAACTACAAGGCGTGGCATAAGACGCAGCATGAAACTCTCCTGATTCGGTTACTGGTGCATAGACCAGCCACTGCGCTGTGCGTTCAGTGGCGCGGGATTATAGGTGACCGCTTGCCCCTAGGGCCAGCCTATTGCCGGGAAGTGCAGGTGGCCGGGGGCGGCTCTGGTAAACTGCGGTAACTTTTGCCTTCCGAGTTCTATCCGTGTCGATTTCCACTTCCCTGCGGCGCACCCGATGAGCCATGCCGTCTCCCGTTTGCGCACGCAGCGCCTGGCCCGTGCCGTAAAACCGTTTGTAGCGCGAGGCTCGCGGGCCGAACGCTGCCCCGGCTGCCGGGTGATTCCCGAGTACTGCCTGTGCGCCTGGCGGCCCAAGGTCCAGGCCAGATCCGGCATGTGCCTGCTGATGCACGACGTAGAGCCGATGAAACCCAGCAACACCGGCTGGCTGATTGCCGATGTGATCAACGACACGACCGCGTTCCCCTGGTCGCGCACTGAGGTTGAGCCGGAGTTGCTGACCTTGCTGGCCGACCCGCAATGGCAGCCATACATCGTCTTTCCCGGGGAATTCGTGGCCCCGGAGCGGGTGGTCCATCAGGTCAAGCTGGAGGAGGGCAAGCGCCCGCTGTTCATTTTGCTGGACGGCACCTGGAGCGAGGCGCGCAAGATGTTCCGCAAGAGCCCGTACCTGGAGCACTTGCCGGTGCTGAGCCTGGCGCCCGAGCAACTGTCGCGCTACAAGCTGCGTCGCTCCAAGCGTGATGACCACTTCTGCACCGCCGAAGTCGCCGCGCTGTGCCTGGAGCTGGCTGAAGATGCCGCAGCCAGTGAAGTCCTGGATGCCTATCTGGACGTATTCAGCACTCACTACCTGGCCGCCAAGTTTCAACTGGCGCTGGACCCGGCCGATGTCGTCCATACTCGCCTTGCACCTTATCTATAGGTGTCATTGCCAGCCGACCTTTGCATGATGGCCGCGCAAACGCGCAGCCCGCTAAAATAGCCACGGGCGTAGCGCTTGACCACCCAGGCTACGCTGGGCATGCTTGGCGCCGATTGGGGCGCTGTCACAGATTGGATACGTCGCTTTTTGACGTTGAGCGCGCCCTTTGGTGACTGCTGGCCTGGCAGCCACCTTGCGCGTTGGCGAGCACTGAACCCATCAGTGCCGCCCTAAAAAACAGGATCATTTAATAAATGGCCACATACGAAATCCTGATTGCCGATGACCACCCGCTGTTTCGCAGTGCGCTGCACCAGGCGGTCACGTTGGGCCTGGGGCCGGATGTACGCCTCGTCGAAGTCGCCAGCATTGCCGAGCTGGAAACCCGCCTTACCGAAAAGTCCGACTGGGACCTGGTCCTGCTGGACCTGAACATGCCGGGTGCCTACGGTTTTTCCGGGCTGGTGCTGCTGCGTGGGCAATACCCGCAGATACCGGTGGTGATGGTGTCGGCCCAGGAAGAGGCGTCGGTGGTGGTGCGCTCCAAGGAGTTCGGTGCCAGTGGTTTCATTCCCAAGTCCAGCTCCATGGAAGACATCCAGAAAGCCGTGCGCACGGTGCTGGATGGCGATGTCTCCTGGCCGCCGCAGGCCTTTGAAGAGATCAACGTCTCCGACGAAGCCAAGGCCGCGCGTGATGGCCTGGCCAGCCTCACGCCCCAGCAGTTCCGCGTATTGACCATGGTCTGCGAAGGTCTATTGAACAAACAGATTGCCTACGAGCTGAGCGTGTCGGAAGCGACCATCAAGGCTCACGTCACGGCGATCTTCCGCAAGCTCGGCGTACGTACGCGAACCCAGGCGGCGCTGCTCTTGCAACAACTTGAGTCAATTTCGCAGCATTAAGACGCTGTTCATTCACGTTTTTTTGACTTTGCTTGCTCTAGTTTCCCCACACCTTTTTGCTCAGTTGCCTACTCTATGTCGCCTTTCAAGGGTCAAACCGGTATCAAACGTATTTTCAACGCAGGCGGATATTCCCTGGATGGCCTGCGTGCGGCTTTCACCGGCGAGGCGGCGTTTCGTCAGCTGGTGTTGCTCAATGTCATCCTGATCCCGCTGAGTTTCTTCCTTAACGTCAGCCGGGTAGAGCGGGCGCTGCTGATCGCCGTGTGCCTGCTGGCATTGATCGTCGAGTTGCTCAACTCCGCCGTCGAAGCGGCGATCGACCGGATTTCCCTGGACCTGCACCCCTTGTCGAAAAATGCCAAGGACATGGGCAGCGCCGCGCAGTTCGTAGCGCTGACCATGATTACCCTGGTGTGGGCCGTGATCCTGATCTAGGCAATGGTCGGCAGTACGATCTCGTCGCTGCGCTGCACCCCGGCGGTGAACGACCGGCACAGCTCGAGGAATTCGCGCATCGCCGAGGTCTGGTACTTCTGCTTGTGCCAGATGAAGTAGAACTGCCGGGCCAGGTCCAGGTCCGGGGTTTCCACCGGTACCAGGCTGCCACGCCGGAAGGCGTCGCGCAGCGCCAGCCGGGAAATGCAGCCAATCCCCAAGCCTGATTCCACCGCGCGTTTGATTGCCTCGGTGTGTTCCAGCTCCAGGCGGATATTCAGCGCGCTGCGGTGATGCCGCATGGCCTGGTCAAAGGTCAGGCGTGTTCCAGAGCCTTGTTCCCGCAGGATCCACGCTTCATGGGTCAGCTCTTCCATGGTCGCCTGGCCGCGCTTGGCCAAGTGATGCTGGGGTGCGCAGAACACCACCAGTTCATCTTCCACCCAGGTTTGCACCTCGATGTCCGGGTGGCTGCAGTCGCCTTCGATTAGACCCAGATCAATTTCGTAGTGCGCCACCTGATGCACGATATGCGCAGTGTTCTGCACGTGCAGCTTCACCTGGCTCTCGGGATGCTGCTGCATGAAGCTGCCGATCAGCAGCGTGGCCAGGTAGTTGCCGATGGTCAGCGTGGCCCCGACCGCCAGGGAGCCGAAGCCCGACTTGCCGTTGAGCAGGTCCTCGATCTCCTTGGCCTGGTCCAGCAGTGCCACCGCCTGGGGCAATAGCTGGTGACCGAGGGCGTTGAGGCTCAGGCGTTTGCCCGCGCGGTCGAACAACTGGCAGCTGGATTGACGCTCCAGCTCGGTAATCGACGTGCTGGCGGCGGATTGAGATAAGGCCAGAAGGCCAGCAGCGCGCGAGACGCTTTCCTGCTGGGCGACGGCGACGAAGACTTGCAGTTGACGTAGAGTAAATCGCATATCGATATAACCGATAACCCTTATCTTAATAATCCAGTTAACAGATATTGTCGCCGCCATTAGAATGCTGTGCAATTGCGCATCCATCATTTGGCGCAGACCCATTTCCAGGAGTCCCCCGTACATGAGCAACATGAACCACGAGCGTGTCCTCAGTGTTCATCACTGGAACGACACTCTGTTCAGCTTCAAGTGCACCCGCGATCCGGGCCTGCGCTTCGAGAACGGTCAGTTCGTGATGATCGGCCTGCAACAGCCCAACGGCCGCCCGCTCATGCGCGCTTACTCGATTGCCAGCCCGAACTGGGAAGAGCATCTGGAGTTCTTCAGCATCAAGGTGCCTGATGGCCCGCTGACTTCCCAATTGCAGCACTTGAAGGAAGGCGACGAGATCATCATCAGCAAAAAACCGACGGGCACCCTGGTGCTTGACGATTTGAAGCCGGGCAAGCACCTGTACCTGCTCAGCACCGGCACTGGCCTGGCGCCGTTCATGAGCGTGATCCAGGACCCGGAAACCTACGAGCGTTTCGAAAAAGTGATCCTGTGCCACGGCGTGCGTTACGTCAACGAAGTCGCCTACCGCGAATTCATCACCGAGCACCTGCCGCAGAACGAGTTCTTCGGCGAGGCCCTGCGTGACAAGTTGATCTACTACCCGACCGTGACCCGCGAGCCGTTCGAAAACGAGGGCCGCCTGACCGACCTGATGCGCAGTGGCAAGCTGTTCAGTGACATCGGCCTGCCGCCGATCAATCCTGAAGACGACCGCGCCATGCTGTGCGGCAGCCCAAGCATGCTGGATGAAACCAGCGAAGTGCTCAACAGCTTCGGTTTGAAGGTTTCCCCGCGTATGCGTGAGCCGGGCGACTACCTGATCGAGCGTGCGTTCGTCGAGAAATAAGCGCGACGCAAAAAAATGTGGGAGCGGGCTTGCTCGCGAAAGCGGTGTAACAGTCACCAGATATATTGACTGATCCACCGCTTTCGCGAGCAAGCCCGCTCCCACATTTGTTTCCGGTTTACCCGGCCGACACGACTTCCAGCACACAAATCATCCCGGCTTCGGGATAGTGCCAGCGCACATCAACATCCCAGAACTGCGCCCCGTATTCCCGCTCCGGCCCCGGCGTCTGGTACGCCGGCCGCGGATCCTGCGCCAGGCACTGCTCGATCAACGCCACCAATGGCTCGCCAAGGCGCTGAGCGTGGCCTTCTGCCTGTTGCAGCGCAGTCTTCAGCCACTGCACGGGAATCAGCTGTGGCGCAGCGCTGGCGATGCTGTTGGTCGCAGTGTCAACTATGTCTGCGTACGGCACGTACGGCTTGATGTCGAGAATCGGTGTGCCATCCAGCAGGTCGATCCCGGATATCCACAGGCGCCCATCTTCCACCTTGTCCAGCTTGACCACTGACTGGCCGATGCCGTTGGGCCGGTGCGTCGCGCGGGTGGCGAACACGCCCATGGACGTGTTGCCACCCAGGCGCGGCGGGCGCACTTTCAGGCGGGGCTTGTCTTCCAGCGCCTGGTGGAACAGGAACAGCAGCCACACATGGCTGACCTGTTCCAAACCCTGCACCGCCTCACCCTGGTCGAATGGCGCCACCAACTCCAGCACGCCCCGGGCGGCAGGCGCCAGTTGTGGCTGGCGCGGGATGGCGAACTTCTCCTTGAAGCAGGAGCGGACAAAGCCGATGGGCGAGACGCTGTAGTTCACGGGTTTAGGCGCGAACGCGCAGGGTCAAGCCCTTGAGGAAGTTGCGCAACAGCTGGTCACCACAGGTGCGGTAGTTGGTGTGGCCGAACTTGCGGAACAGTGCGCTCAGCTCAGGCTTGGACACCGGGAACTCGGAGGCCTTGAGGATTGCGTGCATGTCGTCTTCCTTCAGTTCGAAGGCCACGCGCAGTTTCTTCAGGACGATGTTGTTGGTCACCGGCAGTTCGATCGGCTGCGGTGGACGGCTCTCGTCCTTGCCGCGCTTGAAGATCACCAGGCCATCGAGGAAATGCGCCATGACTTCGTCCGGGCAGAACACGAAGCCTTCTTCCTCGTCTTTCTTGAGGTAGGTCAGCAGGTCGTCCTTGGTGACTTCCATGCCGCCGAGCTTGATGATCTCGACCATCTTGTTGTCGCTGATGTCGAGCATGTAGCGCACGCTGCGCAGTACGTCGTTGTGAATCATGGTGGGCAATCCTGGTCATTCAACTGTGGACACCGCCCAGGCAGGCGGTATCGAGAGATTCGGCGGCGAAAAAAGTCTTAGAACTTTTCTTTGCCGGACAGATAGCGCCATTGGCCTACCGGCACTTTGCCGATGGAGACTCCGCCAATGCGGATGCGTCGAATGGCGACGACTTTCAGGCCGACGGCTTCGCAGAACAAGGCAATCACACCCGGTTGCGGGTTTTTCAGCGCAAAGCGCAGGCGGTTCTCGTTCTGCCAGCTGGCTTTCACCGCCGGCAATTCCTTACCTTTGTAGGTCAGGCCATGGTTGAGGCGGTTCAGGCCGTGGGCGACCATGTCGCCGGACACCTCCACCACGTATTCCTGTTCGATCTTGTTCGCGTCAGCGGTCAGCTTGCGCAAAATCTTCCAGTCCTGGGTAAACACCAGCAGGCCGCTGGCCTTGGCTTGCAGGTCACTGCTGGCGGTCAGGCGCAGGAAGTGGCCCTTGAGCGGGCGCTTGCTGAAGCGGTGTTCTTCCGACAGGGTCTCGGCGTTGATCGACGCCATGGCTGTCTCGGCATCCACGCCGGCGGGGGCGTGGAACAGGATGGTCACCGGCTCCGGCGCTGTGGCCTTGGCCTCAGGGTCAAGCTCGACCTTCTGGGTGGTGACCTTGAACTGCGGCTCGTCGATCACTTCGCCGTCCACCGTGACCCAGCCGCCTTCGATGAACAGCTCAGCCTCCCGACGGGAGCAACCGACCAGTTCGATGAGGCGTTTGGAGAGGCGTAGGGGTTCAGTCATGACAAGGGCCGAAACAAAAGGGGGCGGCTATTGTACCTGTGTGGCGCCGGTTAATCCCGGCTCCATTTCATTTAGCCGCGACGCGCCTGTGGCTGGGCCTGGCGCAAACGCATGTGCAGCAACGGATAAGGCTGGCCCATGCCGTCATGGTCCGTGCGTCCGATCACGTCAAAGCCCTGCTTGAAGTAAAAGCCCAGGGCCTGCGGGTTCTGTTCGTTGACGTCCAGTTGATCGGCATTCATCGACTCGATGGCATAGCGCAGCAATTGCCGGCCCAGGCCCTGGCCACGGTGCTCGGGGTCGATAAACAGCATCTCGACCTTGCCCGCGGCCACCCCGGCAAACCCGGTGATGCGCTGGCGCGAGTCCTTGGTGCAGATCAGCATCACCGCGTCGAGGTAGCGGGTCAGCACCAGGTTTTTCAGCAACTCGATGTAACTGTCCGGCAGGAAGTCATGGGTGGCCCGCACCGAAGCCTCCCAGATGCGGGTCAGTTCCTGATAGTCGCTGGATTTGGGTGTATGGATAACCGAATGCTGACGCATGCCCGCTGCCCCTTGCCGATGATTGGCGCCGATGGGCAAAACGATAGACCTAAAAAAGCCCCGCATCTTGTCCAGAGGCAGGGCTTTTTCAATTCTTTACACCTTATGCGCGTTTTTCAGCCCACAGGTCGTACTCGTCGGCGTCGGTCACGGTGCACCAGACCTTGTCGCCCGGCTTCAGGCCGCTGGCATCGTCGATAAACACGTTACCGTCGATTTCCGGTGCATCGAAGAAGCAGCGGCCTACAGCGCCTTGCTCGTCGACTTCGTCGATCAGTACTTCGATCTCACGGCCGATGCGCAGTTGCAGGCGCGCCGAGCTGATGGCCTGCTGGTGCGCCATGAAGCGCTCCCAACGGTCCTGCTTGACGTCGTCCGGCACGATGGCAGCGTCCAGCAGGTTGGCCGGAGCACCTTCCACCGGCGAGTACTGGAAGCAGCCGACGCGGTCCAACTGGGCCTCGGTCAGCCAGTCCAGCAGGTACTGGAAGTCTTCTTCGGTTTCGCCGGGGAAGCCGACGATGAAGGTGGAGCGGATGATCAGGTCCGGGCAGATCTCGCGCCAGTTCTTGATGCGCGCCAGGGTCTTGTCTTCGAAGGCCGGGCGTTTCATGGCCTTGAGGATTTTCGGGCTGGCGTGCTGGAACGGGATGTCCAGGTACGGCAGGATCTTGCCGGCGGCCATCAGCGGGATCAACTCGTCAACGTGCGGGTACGGGTAAACGTAGTGCAGGCGTACCCATACGCCGAGGCTGCTCAGGGCTTCGCAGAGTTCGGTCATGCGGGTTTTCACCGGCGCGCCGTTCCAGAAGCCAGTGCGGTATTTGACGTCGACGCCGTAGGCGCTGGTGTCCTGGGAGATCACCAGCAGCTCTTTCACGCCGGATTTCACCAGGCGCTGGGCCTCGTCCAGTACGTCGCCCACCGGGCGGCTCACCAGTTTGCCGCGCATCGACGGGATGATGCAGAAGCTGCAGCTGTGGTTGCAGCCTTCGGAAATCTTCAGGTAGGCGTAGTGGCGCGGCGTCAGCTTGATGCCCTGCGGCGGCACCAGGTCGATCAGCGGGTTGTGGTCCTGGCGCGGCGGCACTACGTCGTGCACGGCGTTGACCACTTGCTCGTACTGCTGCGGGCCGGTCACGGCCAGCACGCTTGGGTGCACGTTGCGGATGGCGCCTTCTTCCACGCCCATGCAGCCGGTGACGATCACCTTGCCGTTTTCCTTGATGGCTTCGCCGATCACTTCCAGGGACTCGGCCTTGGCTGAGTCGATGAAGCCGCAGGTGTTGACCACCACCACGTCCGCGTCCTGGTAGGTGGACACGACGTCATAGCCTTCCATGCGCAGTTGCGTAAGGATGCGTTCGGAGTCGACCAGAGCCTTTGGGCAACCCAGGGATACAAAGCCGACCTTGGGGTTGGCTTTTGCGATGGTGGTGGACATGTCTAACCTCGGTATTGAATGACGCCGCCCGTCGTGCACGAAAGGTGGCGGATGGGCACTTGGTGTGCCTCTGATCAAAAAGTGCGCAATTCTAGCGACGGGAATCGCTCTTGACCAGCTTTATGCAGGGAAATACGACGAGTGCTGCGCTATGCTTCGCGCCGTTGCACCTGAGTGAATTTCCTCGGTCAATAAATCGTCTGTAACGAGAAGTAAAACAGCGCATGCTGTGGACAGCATAGGCGCCCGCAGCAGGCGCGCTGTTTATAAAAGACCGCAGGTCAAAGGGCAGGAGTGGTTGATGGGTCAGGCAAGTAGTCAGGCAGCAGGTGCCGAGCAGTCCAACGCAAAGCCGATCGGCATGCTGGTGGCGGCAGTGGGGGTGGTTTACGGCGATATCGGCACCAGCCCGCTCTACACCCTTAAAGAGGTGTTTACCGGTGGTTATGGGGTTCAGGTCAACCATGACGGTGTGCTGGGGATCCTGGCGCTGATCTTCTGGTCGCTGATCTGGGTGGTCTCGATCAAGTACATGCTGTTCGTGTTACGCGCCGATAACCAGGGCGAAGGCGGCATCATGGCCTTGACCGCGTTGGCGCGACGAGCGGCGGGTGAGCGCAAGCGGCTGCGCAGTTTCCTGGTGGTCTGTGGCTTGTGCGGCGCGGCGCTGTTCTACGGCGACAGCATGATTACCCCGGCGATTTCCGTGTTATCGGCGGTGGAAGGTCTGGAACTGGCCTTCGATGGCCTCGAAAAATGGGTGGTGCCGATCGCCCTGATTGTGCTGGTGGCCCTGTTCCTGATTCAGAAACACGGTACCGACCGCATCGGCAAGTTGTTCGGGCCGGTGATGGTGACCTGGTTCCTGGTGCTGGGCGGCCTCGGCGCCTACGGCATCACCCAGCATCCGGAAGTACTCAACGCCATGAACCCGATGTGGGGCGTGCGTTTCTTCGAGGCTCACCCGGGCATTGGCGTGGCCATCCTCGGTGCCGTAGTGCTGGCGTTGACCGGTGCCGAGGCGCTGTACGCCGACATGGGCCACTTCGGCCGCAAACCCATTGCCCGCGCCTGGTTCATGCTGGTGTTGCCGGCGCTGGTGCTGAATTATTTCGGCCAGGGCGCCTTGTTGCTCGGCGATCCTGAGGCCGCGCGAAACCCGTTCTACCTGCTGGCGCCGAGCTGGGCACTGATCCCGCTGGTGGTGTTGTCCACGCTGGCCACAGTGATCGCGTCCCAGGCCGTCATCTCCGGCGCGTTCTCCCTGACACGCCAGGCCATCCAGCTCGGTTACATCCCGCGCATGCATATCCAGCACACCTCCAGTGCCGAGCAGGGCCAGATCTACATCGGTGCGGTGAACTGGTCGCTGATGGTCGGCGTGATCCTGTTGGTGCTGGGCTTTGAGTCCTCCAACGCACTGGCCTCGGCCTACGGCGTGGCGGTGACCGGCACGATGCTGATGACCACTATCCTGGTGTCGGCAGTGATGCTGCTGCTGTGGAAATGGCCACCGATATTGGCGGTGCCGGTATTGGTCTGCTGCCTGCTGGTGGACGGCCTGTACTTCGCGGCCAACGTGCCGAAGATCGTCCAGGGCGGCGCCTTCCCGGTACTCGCGGGGATTGTGCTGTTCGTGCTCATGACCACGTGGAAGCGCGGCAAGCAATTGCTGGTGGACCGTCTCGACGAGGGCGGCCTGCCGTTGCCGATCTTTATCAGCAGTATCCGTGTACAACCGCCTCATCGCGTGCAGGGCACCGCGGTGTTCCTGACGGCGCGGCCAGACGCCGTGCCTCATGCGCTGTTGCACAACCTGCTGCATAACCAGGTACTGCACGAGCAGGTGGTGCTGTTGACGGTGGTCTATGAAGACATTCCGCGGGTGCCGGTCGCACGCCGCTTCGAGGTGGATGCCTACGGCGAAGGCTTCTTCCGGGTGATCCTGCACTTCGGCTTTACCGACGAGCCGGACGTGCCCGAAGCGCTGAAGCTGTGCCATCTGGATGACCTGGACTTCAGCCCGATGCGCACCACCTACTTCCTCAGTCGCGAAACCGTGATCGCGTCCCGCATCAAGGGCATGGCGCGTTGGCGCGAAGGGTTGTTCGCGTTCATGCTGAAGAACGCCAACGGCAACCTGCGCTTCTTCAAGTTGCCGGTTAACCGGGTGATCGAGCTCGGCACTCAAGTAGAAATGTAAGCCCAACAAAAAGCCCCCGGTGCCTTGCGGCAGCGGGGGCTTTTTTGTGGGCGCTTATTCGGCCGGGGTCTTGCCCTGGCGCTTCTCGATGATGTCTACCAGACGCTTGGCCAGCGCCGGGTAGTTCTCGTCGAAGTGATGGCCGCCAGGCAGCTTCACGGCTTCGCCGACAGCGGTCTTGTCGGTGCAGCCACTCTCGTCGACTTCTTCGGCACCGTAGATGCACACCACCTTGTCGGCCGGCAGCTTGGCCATTTCCGGGCCGGTCGCAGCTTCCTTGCCGGCGTTGCCCAGCCAGCCTTCCACTTCGATCTCGAAGCTGCCGGTGCGGGCGAAGGCCAGCAGGATGATCGCGTCTACACGCTGCTGCTCGTTTTCCGGCAGGCGGTTGTAGATGGCCGGCAGCACATCGGCGCCGAACGAGTAGCCGGTCAGCACGAAGCGCTTGGTGCCCCATTTCTGCCGGTAGTGCTGCATCAGCTCGGCGAGGTCCTTGGCGCTTTGTTCCGGGGTCTTGTGCTGCCAGTAGTAGCGCAGGGTATCGATGCCCACCACCGGGTAGCCGATCTTGGCCATTTCACCGGCCACGTCGCGGTCCAGGTCACGCCAGCCGCCGTCACCGGAGAGGAACAGGGTGACGGTGTCCTTGGCCTGCCCAGCCGGCACTTCGACCACCGGGATCGCCAGGCCGCCGTTGTCCGAGCCCACCAGTTGCTTGCGCAACTCGTTGTTCAGCACTTGCGGGTAGTGAACGTCGTAGTCGCTGATGCTGGTGGTAGCACGCGGCGTGTCGCGTACGAAACTGGCAGCATCATCGTCAGGGTTATCGTTCCAGGCCACCAGCCAGCTACCGTGGGCCGAAGTCTTCGGCAGCGGGTCGTTGCAGCCTGGCTGCGCCAGCGCGAAGCCGACGGAGATGGCATTGGCCTTGTCGTCGTTCTGTGCGGCCAGCCAGCGCCAGGCCAGGGCTGCGCCAGGGCCGATGCCGCTGACCAGTGTCGCCGGGCCGGCGAGCTGGCCGAGGGCGGTTTGCAGGGCCTGTTCCTGCAGCTTGCAGTCGTCCTTGGGCAGGATCACCTGGACGATCTGCGCTGCGCCGCCCTGGCTCAGGGCGATCAGTTGGCTGTCGGTCAGGATTTCGTCGGCCAGCACGGCCACGGCCACGCGGGCCTTGGGCGCGGTACCCGGGGTGACGCGGGTCAGGACCGTGCCATCGGCCTGGGGCAGTTGTTCCAGAGTCGGTTGCGGTGCAGGGCGGTTCCAGTACCAGTAGCCGCCACCGAGGATCAGTGCCAGTACCACCAAAAATGCCAATACATACCGCCAGGAGCGTCGAATCATCAGCGTTTCACCAATCCAGTCAAGCCGCCCGCAATCAGGGCGGCGGTGTCGGCCAGTGCCACCAGCGGATCAAGTCCTGCGGGCACGGCCATATAACGGGGTTCCCAGTCAGGCTGGAACTTGTCTTTGAAGCGGCGCAAGCCTTGGAAGTTATACAGTTGCTCGCCACGGCGGAACACCATCGAGCCCAGGCGTTGGGTCAGCGGGGCGCCACGTCGTGGTTGCAGGCCCGACAACGGCACCATGCCGAGGCTGAAGCGGGCGTAGCCATGGTTCTTATAATGTTGAATCAGGCCGACCATCATGAATTCCATGGTCAGTTTCGGCGCGTCCGGGTGCGCACGCATCAGGTCGAGACTGGCCAGGTCGTGGCTGTAGGTCTCAAGCAGGTTCGCAAACGCTACCGGGCGCCCTTCGAAGCGAATGATCGCAATACGAAAGTGCTTGAGGTAGTCGTCGCTGAATCGTCCAAGGGAAAAGCCTTTTTCCCGCACGTTCTTGCCGGTCAGCCATGCGTCGGAGATGACTTTCAACTCCTCCATCGGGGCCTGGCCGGGTTCGTGGATCTCCAGGGACAAGCCATCACGGGTCCCGCGGTTCCAGGTGTAGCGCAGGTCCTTCATCTCTTTGCCCTTGGCTTCCAGGTCAAAGCGTTTGAGGTCGACCCGGGCTTCTTCACCCAGTTTGATCGCGGTGAGGCCGATGTCCATGTAGTACGGCAGGTTCTCCGCGCGCACCTGGTAGAACACCGGGCGGGCGTGGTGAATGTCGCACAGGTCGCGGAACTGCCAGATCATCTCGGCCCGTTGCAGGGTCGGGCCAATCGGATCGTACAAGGCCACCAGGCTGCGACCGCGACGAGCGTACATCAGGAACGCTTCGTCGTTGGGGTGAAACAGCAGGGCCTTGTCGCCGGTCAGCGCCAGGCCGCCGTCGGGTTGTGCGGAGTTCATCAGGATCTTGGTGGCGCGCTCCAGCTCATCCGGTGTCGGCAGGTGGATGATCGGGCGCGCGGTACGCAGCAGCCAGGTCAGCGACACCACCACCAGCACCACGGCCGCGCCCAGCAGCGAGCGCAGGCCACGCGGGGCGTTGGCGTCGAGGGTGAACTGCCACCACAACTGATGGCTGTAGGGCACGTCCTGGTAGGCGAACAACAGCAGCCAGATCGACGCACCGAGTACGCACACGCTGGCCACCAGGTACAGCGGCGAGAACGGCAGTTCGGTCAGGCGGCTGGCGCGGTAGAACGAGCGCCGGAAGATCGCCAGCAGCACCGCCGTCATGGTCATCAGGCTGGCTTCTTCCCAGTCGAAACCCTTGAGCAGGGAGAGCAGGGCGCCGGTCAGCAGCAGCACCATGGTCAGCATCCACGCCGCGGACAACCGTCGACGCAGGCCCTGGGCCAACAGAAGGCAGAGCACGCCGATCAGGCTGGCACCAAAGTGCGAAGCGTCAATCAGGCGATGAGGAATCAGGAAGCCGATGTTTTCCAGGCGTGAGTCGATTTCCGGGGTTGCGCCGGAAAACAGCAGGACCACGCCTGACAAAAAAACCAGTACGGCCAGGATCGGCGCAGCGAGGCCCGAGGCCGCGCGCAGGCTTTGTTGCGTATGGAACAGGCGCTGGGCTTCATTGACCAGCAGGAACACACAAGCGATCAACAGCGGCAGCACCACATAGATCATCCGGTACAGCAGCAGTGCGGCCGCCAGTGGCGCGGCACCGAGCTTGTCGGCGAAGGCAGCCAGCAGGATTGCTTCGAACACCCCGACGCCACCGGGTACATGGCTGAGCACACCGGCGGCCAGGGCCAGCAGGTACACCAGCAGGAACGGGCCAAAGGGCGGTGCTTCCGGCAGCAGCATATACAGCACGGTAGCGGCCGCAGCCACGTCGAGGGCAGTGATGATCAGTTGCAGGAAGGTCAGGCGACGGCCCGGCAGGCGCAAGGTGCGACGCCCGGCCCTGACCAGCAGGTTGTCCGGATACGGTTGTTCCGGCAGACGGCGGCGGTAGATGCCGATGCACAGTGCGGCTGTTAACAGCAACACAGCGCCGGCGATGCCGCCGAGCAGGCTGGCGGGTAGATGCAAGGCATTGGACGCGGCAGGCAGGTTGCTCAGGGTGGCCAGCGCAGCGAGCGGCGGCAGGGCGCAACCCAGGGCCAGGCTGGCAAACACGGTCATGCGTGCCACTTCCGAAGCGCCGATGCCATACCGTGCATATAAACGGTAGCGTACCGAGCCGCCCGAGAGCATCGACAGACCAATCGCGTTACCGATGGCGAATGCGGTAAAGCCGCCGTAGGCCAGAGTCTTGGCAGGCAGCTTCACGCCGGCATAACGGGCACCGGAAAATTCATAGCCCAACAAAATGATAAAGCCGGCGACAGCAGCACCGAACGCACCCAGCAGTGCAGGCTTGGGTACTTCAAGGATTGAATCGTGGAGCGCGTACAGATCCAGTTCAAGCAACAGGTGGCGACAGGCGATAAGGGCGATTGCGAACAGCAACAAGGTGACGGCCAGCCCGATGGGTTGGCGGTATTTGCTCAACAGATCCAGCCAGCGCAAACGGGTGGGAGTGATCGGTTGTGTCGCTGTGACAGAGTCTTGTGGTTCAGACGAGTTGGCGCGCATCAATCACCTCGTGGATTGTGCGCGACAGGATGGAGGTATCCAGCCAAGTTACCAATCCCTATGGACAAAATAATTACAAATATTAACGCGTATCGCGAAGTGCGGCGACAGCGCCCATTGGTCGTAGAAGGACAGTGCTTGAAGACTTAGCATAGCTTGCAATGAGATGGACTCTACAAACCGTGTACGGTTTCATGAAAGATGCCATGCCATTGTTTCAAAAGGACTTTTTCGTCAGATACAAAAAAGGCCACTCTTTCGAGCAGCCTTTTTTGATGTTTGGTTGCGGGAGCCGGATTTGAACCGACGACCTTCGGGTTATGAGCCCGACGAGCTACCAGACTGCTCCATCCCGCGTCTGTGTGGCGGCATTCTACAGAGCAACGGCGGGGTGTCAACCGTTAATCGAACGATGGGTCAAATAAGTGCAATTTAGCGTCGGATTGTCACGCGGGTGCGGTAAGTGCGCGATTGGGAAAGGTTTTTTGTCAGACAATCGAAACGAGGGCTAAAACAGACAGGCACAAAAAAGGCCACTCTTTCGAGTAGCCTTTTTTGATGTTTGGTTGCGGGAGCCGGATTTGAACCGACGACCTTCGGGTTATGAGCCCGACGAGCTACCAGACTGCTCCATCCCGCGTCTGTGTGTCGGCATTCTACAGAGGAACGCGAGTGTGTCAACCGCTGATTCAAAGAAAAGCGCTTGTGGTTCAATCGGTTAGCTCTCCAAGGTGGCCCCTTGATAGGTCGCGGGGCCAGTCTGGCCGAGGCTTTCAGCTCTATTGGGGGGTGTGTTTCGATTGAGAAAATGAATTCACCTGCGAATTTTCCTACCGCTTAAGCGGAAGATTCAAACTACTGGTGCTATATACAGGTGTGAGTGAGATACTGCCGGCCTGTCCGTTTTCTGCCCAGAACCACTGCCTTATATATGACGCAGCGCAAAATCATCCACGTCGACTGTGATTGCTTCTACGCCGCCATCGAGATGCGCGACGACCCGACCCTGGCGCAAAAGCCCCTGGCTGTCGGTGGCTCGGCAGACCGTCGCGGGGTGATCGCCACCTGCAACTATGAAGCACGGGCCTATGGTGTGCGTTCGGCCATGTCGTCCCGCCATGCCCTGAAGCTGTGCCCGGACCTGACCATCGTCAAGCCGCGCATGGATGCTTATAAAGAAGCATCAAAGGAAATCCAGACGATCTTTCGCGACTACACCGACCTGATCGAACCGTTGTCCCTGGACGAAGCCTACCTGGACGTCTCCGACAGCCCGCATTTCGGCGGCAGTGCCACGCGCATTGCCCAGGACATTCGCCGGCGGGTCTCCAACCAGTTGCACATCACCGTTTCCGCGGGCGTGGCGCCGAACAAGTTTCTCGCCAAGATCGCCAGCGACTGGAAAAAGCCCAACGGACTGTTTGTGATCACCCCCGACCAGGTGGAAGACTTTGTCTCGGCGCTGCCGGTGAAAAAGCTCCACGGCGTGGGCAAGGTGACGGCCGACAAGCTGGCGCGGCTGGGGATCGAGGACTGCCTGCAACTGCGGGAGTGGAACAAGTTGGCGCTGGTGCGAGAGTTCGGCAGTTTTGGCGAGCGGCTTTGGAGCCTGGCGCGTGGGATTGATGACCGTGTGGTGCAGAACGACAGCCGCCGGCAATCCATCAGCGTGGAAAATACCTACGATGTCGACCTGCCGGACTTGCCCAGTTGCCTGGAAAAACTGCCGGAGCTGATGGACACCCTGGCCGGGCGCATGGCGCGCATCGACAGCAGTTATCGGGCGGGCAAGCCGTTCGTCAAAGTGAAGTTTCACGACTTTACCCAGACGACCCTGGAGCAGGCGGGGGCAGGGCGGGACCTGGAGAGTTACCGGCAGTTGCTGACCCAGGCGTTCAATCGCGGCGACAAGCCGGTGCGATTGCTGGGAATAGGCGTGCGTTTGCTGGATTTGAGCAACGGCAACGAGCAGCTCCAATTTCCCTGGTAGAAACCGAAAGCCAAATGTGGGAGCGGGCTTGCTCGCGAATGCGGTGTGTCAGTTGACGCATGTGCTGGCTGACACGCCGCATTCGCGAGCAAGCCCGCTCCCACATTTAAAGGCTTCAGCGTGCTCCGGGATCCGCCACCAGGCGTCCGGCATCCTTGGTCAAGGCCTGCAGGAATTCCTGCTGCAACTCCGGATCATTGCGGGTCAGTTCGATCAGGCTCTGTTCCAGCTCGCTGGCTTCTTCTTCCAGGCCCAGCTCCGACAGGCGCTTGACCCGGTGCACCCACTCGTTGACCTCGTCGTCTTCCAGGTCGTCATAGATCAAACCGTGAGCTTCGAGCAATTTGCCCCGCAGGGTGCCGCTGATGGCCAGGGATGAGTCCGAGTGCACGTCATCCTGGGCATCTTCAACACTGATCTTCAGGGTGCTGATGCGGTTCAGGTCCTGCTCGGCAAACGGGCTGTCCAACAGGTTCAGGCGCAGCACGCCATCGCGGTCGGTGGTCAGCTCATGGGTTTGCTTGCCGGCAGTCACCTGTACCGGGCGCTCGCTCCAGGGCAGGCTCGAATACTCCACGCGCTTGTCGCGCTGGACTTCATCGATACCCGCCAGGTTCTGTTGCGCACGGCCGTTGGATTGCACGTTCATGAACGGGTTGAGACCGTCCACGCCATAGCTGAGCCAATCCCGGGTCATGCTGGCAGGCAGGTTGCCCAGGGCAAACACATTCGCCACGTTGGCGCCGACGCCCGCCACGAGCGCGACCGCGCCCAGGGGCATCTCATAGAGTTTGCGCCAGGGCTGGTAGGGCGTGTAGCGGTCGTAGCGACGGGTAACTTCGAACTCGGTGACCTCAAAGGTCTTTTGCTCGTGAATGCGCACCCGGCGTTGCGGCAGCTCCAGCACCTTCGGCTCGCCCACGTCGATCTGCAGGCTGTGATCGAGCAATTTGCGCTCGATGCGTTCCTCGTGCTCGCTGCGTTGCGACATTTGGTTGGCGCAGCCGCTGACCAGCAGGGCGCCACATAACGTGGCGCCCCCCAGGGCTATGGTGTTTCGCTTGAACATGACGACTCTTGATCTGGTTTTCAGCGACGAATACGCGCCTGAAGGAAAGACAGCACGTCAGCCACCGGCAACGGTTGGGCCTCGGCTTCGGTCCGGCTCTTGTATTCCAGATTGCCATCGGCCAGGCCGCGGTCACTGACCACGATCCGGTGCGGGATGCCAATCAGTTCCATATCGGCGAACTTGATGCCCGGGCTGGTTTTCTTGTCCCGATCATCCAGCAGCACTTCAAAACCGGCAGCCGTGAGTTCGGCATACAGTTTGTCGGTGGCTTCGCGTACTTGCTCGGTTTCGTAGCGCAGCGGTACCAGGGCAACCTGGAATGGCGCCAGGGCGTCGCTCCAGATGATGCCTTTCTCGTCGTTGTTCTGCTCGATGGCAGCCGCAACCACGCGGGATACGCCAATGCCGTAGCAGCCCATTTCCAGGGTGATCGGCTTGCCGTTCTCGCCCAGCACTTCGCACTTCATCGCCTTGCTGTACTTGTTGCCCAGCTGGAAGATGTGCCCGACTTCGATGCCGCGCTTGATTTCCAGGGTGCCCTTGCCGTCCGGGCTCGGGTCGCCTGCAACCACGTTGCGCAGGTCGGCCACGGTCGGAACCGGCAGGTCGCGTTCCCAGTTCACGCCGAAGTAGTGCTTGTCATCGATGTTCGCACCGATGCCGAAGTCGCTCATAAGCTCTACCGAACGGTCGATGATGATCGGCAGTGGCAGGTTCAGCGGGCCGAGGGAGCCAGCGCCGGCGCCAATGGCATCACGCAGTTCTGAGTCGGTGGCCATGACCAGCGGGCTGGCAACGCCTGGCTGCTGGGCGGCCTTGATTTCGTTGAGCTCGTGGTCGCCACGGATTACCAGGGCGATCAGCTTGCCTTCTTCCTCGGCGCGCACGATCAGCGTCTTGATGGTCTTTTCAATCGGCAGATTGAATTTCTCCACCAGGGCCGCGATGGTCTTGGTCTCGGGTGTGTCCACCAGGCGCAGCTCTTCGCTTGGCGCAGGGCGGGAAGTTTCCCGTGGCACGGCTTCGGCTTTCTCGATGTTTGCCGCGTAGTCGGAACCGTTGCTGAACACGATGTCGTCTTCACCGGACTCGGCCAGCACGTGGAACTCGTGGGAGCCGGCACCGCCGATGGAGCCGTTGTCCGCTTCAACCGGGCGGAATTTCAGGCCCAGGCGCGTGAACACATTGCAGTAGGCGGTGTGCATGCGGTCGTAGGTGACCTGCAGGGACGCCTGGTCAGCGTGGAACGAATAGGCGTCCTTCATGATGAATTCGCGGCCGCGCATCAAACCGAAGCGTGGGCGGATTTCGTCACGGAACTTGGTCTGGATCTGATACAGGTTGAGGGGCAGCTGCTTGTAGCTGCTCAACTCGTTGCGCATCAGGTCGGTGATCACTTCTTCGTGGGTCGGGCCGGCGCAGAAGTCCCGGCCATGACGATCCTTGAAGCGCAGCAATTCAGGGCCGTACTCTTCCCAGCGCCCGGATTCCTGCCACAGCTCAGCCGGTTGGGTGCTCGGCATCAACACTTCCAGAGAGCCGGCAGCGTTCATTTCTTCACGAACGATGGCTTCGACCTTGCGCATCACCTTCAAGCCCATGGGCAGCCAGGTGTACAGGCCCGAGGCCAGTTTGCGGATCATGCCGGCGCGCAGCATCAGCTGATGGCTGATCACGACCGCGTCGGAAGGCGTTTCTTTCTGTGTGGCGAGCAAATATTGACTGGTGCGCATGGTAGGCCGTTGTCGGTTGCTTGGACTTGAAATGACTTGGGATTGTACGGGCGCTTGCTGCCGACGTACAGGCATCTGGTTGCTGGAGCAGGGCTTCTGTGGGAGCTGGCATGCCTGCGATGCAGGCAACACGGTGTGTCAGTTACACCGCGGTGATGCAATCGCAGGCAAGCCAGCTCCTACAGTGATTCGTTTTCCTCGGGAGGATTCAAGCGAATCCGCCGGCTTTCCTGAAACCAGTGCAAGGCGATCAGGACCAGCGTCGGCACACCCAGCAGGCAGGTGATCATGAAGAAGTTGTGGTAACCGAACTTCTCGACCATGACCCCCGAATACCCGCCGATCAAGCGCGGCAGCAGCAGCATGATCGAGCTGAGCAGGGCGTATTGGGTGGCGGAGAACTTCAGGTTGGTCAGGCTCGACAGGTACGCGACAAACGCCGAGGTCGCCATGCCTGAACTGAAGTTGTCCAGGGAAATGGTGAAAATCAGCATCTGCAGGTCCGGGCCCATGTCGGCGAGCATCACGAACAGCAGGTTGGTGCCGGCCGATGCAATGCCGCCGATGAACAGGATCGGCAGAATCCCGAAGCGCACGATCAACAGGCCACCCATGCCGGCGCCCAGCAGGGTCATGATCAGGCCGAAGACTTTGCTGACACCGGCGATCTGGTCCTTGGTAAAGCCCTGGTCGATATAGAACACGTTGGCCATTACGCCCATTACCGTGTCCGACATGCGGTAGGTGGCAATCAGCCCCAACAGCAGGAAGGCCTGCCAGCGGTAGCGCAGGATAAAATCGTTGACCGGCGTGAGCACCGGCGCCAGGCCCCGGCGGCCCATGGTCGACAGGCACAGCGTGGTCAGGATGATGTAGAGGATGGCCCGCAGGAACGCGCGATCTTCCAGCAGCAGGTCCAGCAGGCTGACCCCATGGAACAGCACGCTGGCGAAGTCAGTGTTGTACAGCTGGGTGAACATCGCCGGCACCGACACCAGCAGCACGATCAACACGAACACCGAGACCAGCTGGTGAGCAAAGCTGTAGCGCCCGGCCTGCAATTGGGTACGCAGCGGCACATTGGGTTCGCGCATGAACAGCGTGGTCAGCAGCGCAGGCACCATCAATGCACCAAACAGCACGTACGTACCGGCCCATGCCGAATGCTTGTAGTTGAACCCGGTGGAACCGAAGCCTTCGGCAAAAAACAGCGCACCTGCGGTGGCAAGCAGCGCGGCCACGCGATAACCGGACATATAGCTGGCGGCAAGCGCGGCCTGCTGGCTGTCGCTGGCGATTTCCAGGCGGTAGGCGTCTACGGCGATGTCTTGCGTGGCGGAAGCGAAGGCCACGATCACGGCAATGGCGATCAGCCAGGACAGATGCTTTTGCGGATCACAGAAACCCATGCCGATCAATCCGAGGATCACCAGCGTCTGGGACAGTACCAGCCAGGAGCGACGACGTCCGAGCTTGCCGAGCAGTGGCAGGCGCCATTGGTCGAGCAGGGGCGACCAGACCCACTTGAAGGCATAGGCCAGGCCGATCAGGCTCGCATAACCGATGGTTTCGCGGGCCACGCCGGCCTCGCGCAACCATACCGAGAGCGTCGAGAACACCAACATGTAAGGCAAGCCGGCAGCAAAGCCGAGCAGCAACAGCACTAACGTCGAGGGGCTGGCATAGGCGGCGAGCGCGGCGCGCCAGGTTTTACGGGGCATGGGCTGGAGTCTGCCTCAGAATTACGCAAATAAAGCGCGCACTCTAACCGCTGTGCTCTACCGGGCGCCAGCCATGACGCTGAATATCAACACGATTGTTCAGGATGCTGACGCCTTCGCCGCGCAAACGCGCACGTTGCTCGTCACCCGAGGCACTGCCCACCGGCAGACTTATCCGACCACCGGCACCCAGCACGCGATGCCAGGGCAGTTTGGTGTCCTCGGGCAGTTGGCTCAGGGTGCGACCCACCCAACGTGCGGCGCGACCCAAACCGGCGAGGTGTGCCAGCTCCCCGTAGCTGATCACGCAGCCTTCGGGCACTTGGGCGAGGGTCAGGTACAGCACAGTGCGGCGCATTTCAGCGGGGCTTTGCGGAGCGTCGGTCAGTTCGTTCACGGTGGCATATCCGATGAAAATATCCGTCTATTTGTAAGAAATTTCTGCAAAATGGGGGGCTGAGAGCGGAACTCGATACGAATACCCGAGTCAGTCCTTGCTAAGAAGTTATCCACCCCGATAATGCCCGTTTTTTCGTCAAACTCGAGCCCCATATCCGCTTATGTTGTCCAGAACCCTGCTGTGCCTCGCTGTCTTCAGCGCCTCCACCCCGTTGCTCGCCGACACCGTCTGGTTGAAGAACGGTGACCGCCTGACCGGCAAGATCAAGGTTTTCGACGGTGGCAAGCTGCTGATCCAGACCGACTATGCCGGCGCGATCCCGGTGGACTGGAAGCAGGTCAAGACCCTGGAGAGCGATCAGGAATTGCTGGTCAAGCAGGATGCCTACAGCGGTGAGAAGGCCAAGTCCCTGCAGCCGGCCGACGATGGCAAGGTCATCCTGGCCAACGGCGAGGCGCCCAAGACCGTCGAGCTGGCGAGCATCCAGCAGATCATCAAGCCCAAGCCGGTGATCGAGGACCTGGTGTGGAAGGGCAATGTCGATATGGCGCTGGACTACAAGCGCGCGGAAAAAGACACCAACGACTACGACATCGACTTCAAGACCACTGCCCGCCATGGCCAGTGGCGCCATACCGCCGAGGGCGAGTACAACCGCGAATTCCAGGACGACGTGACCACCACCGACAACTGGGCGCTGGAGTACGACCTGGACCGGTTTATTACCGAACACTGGTTCTGGCAGGGCCGCTTGACCTACAAGCGCGACAAGGTCGAGGACCTGTCCCGCCAGCGCACCGTGGGTACCGGCCCGGGCTACCAATTCTGGGATGACGAACTGGGCGCGTTCTCCCTCGGTTCGCTGGTCAACCGCACCGACTATGAATACCAGGACGGCGGCAAGGACAACTTCTATTCGCTGGCCATGAAGTGGAACTACAACCGCTACCTGGTGGGCAAGACCGTTGAATTCTTCACCAATGGCGAAGTGGGCAAACCGCTGGCCGGGCCGTCCGAGTACTCCCTGGATGCGGAAATGGGCTTGCGCTACAAAGTCACCGAGTGGGCCTCCCTCAACCTCAAGGCCGAGCGCGACATTATTAGTGGCGACTCGGAAAGCGCGTTGAGCAAGACCCGCTACACCGCAGGGTTCGGCGTCGCCTGGTAACGAGCCGCCTGGTAACGAGCCGCCTGGTAATTAAAGGCGTAACCCGCCGTCCATTTCCAGAATCCGCCCGGTGTAGTAGTCGTTCTCGAAGATATACGCCGCTGAATGGGCAATCTCCTCAGGCCGCCCCATGCGCTTGAGGGGAATGCCGGCGGTCATCTTCTCCAAGGCCTCGGGCTTCATGCCCAGCGTCATCTCGGTCTCGATAAACCCCGGTGCGATGCCCGCCACGCGGATGCCGTAGCGCGCCAACTCCTTGGCCCAGGTCACAGTGGCGGCCGCTACACCGGCCTTGGCGGCGGAGTAGTTGGTCTGCCCGACATTGCCGGCCCGCGAGATCGACGAGATATTGATAATGGTGCCCTGGTTCTTCAGCTCCACCATTTTTGCCGCCACCTCACGGGTGCACAGGAACACCCCGGTAAGGTTGACATCGATCACCGCCTGCCACTGGGCCAGGCTCATCTTGGTCATCTCGCCGTCCTTGACCTTGAGCAGCAAGCCGTCGCGCAAGATTCCGGCGTTGTTGATCAAGCCGTTGATGGCACCGAAGTCTTCGGCGATCCGTGCCACGGTGTGGGTCACCTGCTCTTCATTCGCCACGTTGCACAGATAGGCGCGGGCCTTCACTCCATGGGCCTGGCAGGCGGCCACCGCCTGGTCGAGTTTTTCCTGATTGAGGTCCACCAGCGCCAGGTTGGCACCTTTGGCGGCAAAATACTCGGCCATGGAGCGGCCCAAACCCTGGCAACCGCCGGTGATAATGATTACTTTGTCGTTGAGATGCATTCGCAAGTCCTGTGGGCAGAATTAAGCGGCTATCCAAGTTTGTTTTTTGACGAAATTTATCGAAGGAGTCATAAGTTGAGCGCGCACGTTGCCAAGAATGCCCGAGAACTACTGCTCAAGGAATACCGTGGGGCACTCGCCACCTTGTCCAAGGCCATGCCCGGTTTCCCGTTTGGCTCGGTGGTGCCGTATTGCCTGGACGCCGAGGGTCGGCCGCTGATCCTGATCAGCCGTATCGCCCAGCACACCCACAACCTGCAGAAAGACCCCAAGTGCTCGTTGCTGGTCGGTGAGCGTGAGGCGGACGACGTGCAAGCGGTAGGGCGCCTGACCTACCTCGCCGAGGCCGAAAAGCTCGAAGACGGCGCTGCGATTGAAGCCGCCGCCGAGCGTTATTACCGCTATTTCCCGGACTCGGCGAACTACCACAAGGCCCATGATTTTGACTTCTGGGTGCTCAAGCCGGTGCGCCATCGTTATATCGGCGGGTTCGGCGCGATCCACTGGGTCGACCAACTGACCCTGGCCAATCCGTTTGCCGGCAAGGCCGAGCTGAGCATGGTCGAGCACATGAACAGCGACCACACCAAGGCGATTGCCCACTATGTCGAACTGGCCGGCCTGCCGACCTCCGAGCCTGCGCAACTGGCCGGTATCGACAGCGAAGGCATGCACTTGCGCATTGGCCAGGCCCTCTACTGGCTGCCCTTTGCCGAGCCTTGCAACACGCCGACACAAGTACGCGAAGCCTTGGTTTTCCTGGCTCACGCCGAGGTCTGGCCGAAAAAAGCAGCCGCTGAAGCTTGAATTCACGAAACGGCGACGTCATCTAAGGTGGAGTAGCAAGGCATTCTTGCGTTGAGGAACCATTTGATGCGCCCTTTTTTGTTGCTCTTTTTGTTGTTTCCGGTGCTTGAGCTGTTCGTATTCGTACAAGTCAGCGGGGCAATCGGGTTTTTCCCGGCGCTGCTGCTGATCATTCTCGGCTCGATGCTCGGCGTACTGGTGCTGCGCGTCGCCGGCCTGGCCACGGCGCTGCGTGCCCGTGAAAGCCTGAATCGCGGCGAGCTGCCGGCCCAGACCATGCTCGAAGGCCTGATGATGGCATTGGCCGGTGGCCTGCTGATCCTGCCGGGCTTTATCAGCGATGTGGTTGGCCTGGTGATGTTGCTGCCATTCACTCGCAAAGTGCTGGCGGGCAAGATGCGCCAGCGTGCCGAAGAGGCTGCCATTCGCCAGCGCGCCTTTGCCGATGACCTGCAACCCCGTGGTGGCCCGGCCCCGCGCCAGCCCCTGGGGCGCGAAGGTGACGTGATCGAAGGTGAGTTCGAACACCGCGACCCCAAGTAATCCCCTCACTGGCACGGCACCCGCGGGTGCCGTGCGGCTTTTGAAGACGCCCCCCGACACAAAAATTTTCATCTCGGTACCCTTGTAATAAGCTTATGCGCCCTTATGTAACGGTCACCGCAAGGTTTCTGGTGGCGACACCAGACAGACTTCCGCGTTTCGCGCCGCGAACCGCGACCGGCACCGCCGGAATTTAACTAGCCGGAATTGACACCGGCCGATGAAAAACACAATTAGGAGAGATCGACAATGAGCAAGCTTCGTCCTCTGCATGACCGCGTCGTCATCCGTCGCAGTGAAGAAGAAAAGAAAACCGCTGGCGGTATCGTGCTGCCAGGTTCGGCTGCTGAAAAAGCCAACCACGGTGTGATTGTCGCTGCTGGCCCAGGCAAGACCCTGGAAAACGGAGAAGTACGTGCGCTGGCTGTGAAAGTGGGTGACAAGGTTGTGTTCGGCCCTTACTCCGGCAGCAACACTGTGAAAGTCGACGGCGAAGACCTGCTGGTAATGGCTGAGAACGAGATTCTCGCTGTTCTGGAAGGCTGATTTCCCCGTTCATCTTCCCGTTACTACAAAGTATTTAAGGAATATCGATCATGGCTGCTAAAGAAGTTAAATTCGGCGATTCCGCCCGTAAGAAAATGCTCGCCGGTGTGAACGTCCTGGCTGACGCAGTAAAAGCGACCCTGGGCCCTAAAGGCCGTAACGTGATCATCGAGAAGAGCTTCGGCGCTCCGACCATCACCAAGGACGGCGTTTCCGTCGCCAAAGAAATCGAGCTGAAAGATCGCTTCGAAAACATGGGCGCGCAGTTGGTCAAAGACGTTGCCTCCCGTGCCAACGATGACGCAGGCGACGGCACCACCACCGCTACCGTTCTGGCTCAGTCGATCGTCAACGAAGGCCTGAAAGCCGTCGCTGCCGGCATGAACCCGATGGACCTGAAACGCGGCATCGACAAGGCGACCATCGCCATTGTCAAAGAGCTGAAGTCCCTGTCCAAGCCATGCGCTGACACCAAGGCAATCGCTCAGGTCGGCACCATCTCGGCCAACTCCGACAGCTCCATCGGCGACATCATTGCCGAAGCCATGGAAAAAGTCGGTAAAGAAGGCGTGATCACCGTTGAAGAAGGCTCGGGCCTGGAAAACGAACTGTCGGTTGTTGAAGGCATGCAGTTCGATCGTGGCTACCTGTCCCCGTACTTCGTCAACAAGCCAGACACCATGACCGCCGAGCTCGACGGCCCGCTGATCCTGCTGGTTGACAAGAAGATCTCCAACATCCGTGAACTGCTGCCAGTTCTGGAGGCTGTTGCCAAGGCCGGCCGCCCACTGCTGATCGTTTCCGAAGACGTTGAAGGCGAAGCCCTGGCGACTCTGGTTGTGAACAACATGCGCGGTATCGTGAAAGTGGTTGCTGTCAAGGCACCTGGTTTCGGCGATCGTCGCAAGGCAATGCTGCAGGACATCGCTGTCCTGACTGGCGGTACCGTTATCTCCGAAGAGATCGGCCTGAGCCTGGAAAGCGCTACCCTGGAACACCTGGGTAATGCCAAGCGCGTCACCGTGACCAAGGAAAACACCACCGTGATCGACGGTGCTGGTGTTGAAGCTGACATCCAGGCACGTGTTACCCAGATCCGCGCTCAAGTGGCTGATACCACTTCCGACTACGACCGTGAAAAACTGCAAGAGCGTCTGGCCAAGCTGTCCGGCGGCGTTGCAGTGATCAAGGTTGGCGCGGGTTCCGAAGTTGAAATGAAAGAGAAGAAAGCCCGCGTTGAAGACGCCCTGCACGCTACCCGTGCAGCCGTTGAAGAAGGCGTGGTACCTGGCGGTGGCGTGGCGCTGGTTCGCGCTCTGCAGGCTATCTCCGAGCTGAAAGGCGACAACGCTGACCAAGACGTCGGTATCGCTCTGCTGCGTCGTGCTGTTGAAGCACCTCTGCGCCAGATCGTTGCCAACTCCGGCGACGAGCCAAGCGTAGTGGTCGACAAGGTCAAGCAGGGTTCGGGTAACTTCGGTTACAACGCTGCTACCGGCGAATACGGCGACATGATCGAAATGGGCATCCTGGACCCGGCTAAAGTGACTCGTTCGGCTCTGCAAGCGGCTTCGTCGATTGCCAGCTTGATGATCACCACTGAAGCAATGATCGCCGAGATCAAAGAAGATGCTCCAGCTGGCGGCGGTATGCCAGACATGGGCGGTATGGGCGGCATGGGCGGCATGATGTAAGCCAGCCTTACCCCGATACTGAAAAACCCCGCCTGCAGCGATGCAGGCGGGGTTTTTTTATGCTGATCGTTCCCACGCTCTGCGTGGGAATGCCGCCAGGGACGCTCCGCGTCTCTCTTTACGCGCACGCCTCAGCTGACGCCGCGACGCCCCAGCAGTTTCTTGAACATGAAGCCGCGAGCCAGCATCAGGTGCGAGGCGGGCGGCAAAGATGCCACGGGTCCCGGTGCCGCAGAGCCGGATGACGGATGGACAGGCACGTGTGCGGTTTTTTTGAGGGGCGCCGGTTGGGGCCGCTCCCAATGGCCGGACATGACCACCATGCCCAGCAGTTTGAGGGTATTGCCGTAATAGTCATGGTCACGGATGGACCGGCGTTGCAGGTTGTCCCAAAGGTTATTGAGCCACAGCTGATTGTCGGGGTTGATCATTGCGCTGACCCCGAGTGCCGCCACAAAGGCCGGCTCATTGTGCGCTTCCTCGATCGCACTGCCGTCGATTCGGTAGCCACTGTTGAAGTTGCCCGGCTCATCGTGGGTGGTGGCGCGTGCCCAGCGGTTGAAGGTGGTCAAGGTGTACAGCGCACGCGGGTCACCGTACATCAGGTAATCCAGGCCGATGCGCCACGGGTAGCGGGCCGCGTTCCACGAATAGCTGCCGTCGTATGGGCCTTCCACCAGATCGGGCCGCGCCGGGGTGATCGAGGTGTCCAGGTGGCTGATGAAGTCCGGCACCAGCCCGCTGTTGGCGCTGTACCGTTGGGTAAAGTCACTGATGATCGAATAGGTCTTGTCGCGCACCGCCTGCCAGCGCTTGTCCCCGGTCATGGTGAAAAAGCTGTAGAGGTGCGACTGCATGAAGTCCGAGCTGCGGGTGGTGTACTCAAGCTCTGCGTCACCGTCGGTACCGGCCCAGTCGCCGAGCATCAGGTGCTGAGTCCTGGGGTGCACCTCGTGTTTCATGATCGCCGCCATCACCGTGTTGGCCTCGCTGCGATAGTCAATGGAGCCCTCGCTGCCCCATTTCTGATCGGCCAGCAGCAGGGCGTAGGCGATGTCCAGGTCGCCATCGGTGGCACTGACGTCGCCACGGAAAGGGTCGGTGGAGTCGCCGCATCCCTCGGTCTGGTTCCAGGCCATCAGGCCGGGATCGGACGCTGCCGGGTGATCCTGGAAGTAGCGCACCATGCCGTCGAAAGTCCGTTGGGCCTGGTCATCGTAGTCGGCCATCATCACAGTGAGCAGCATGCCGTAGCCATGGGCCTCGGACACGGTGATGGTGTTGGGCGCGGCGCCACCACCCACGGGTTTGTGGTCGGCGTTGACCTTGATGAAATACCGGCCGCTGCCGCATTCCCCCGACAGGTAAACCGCCTTCCAGTCCTTGTAGAACGTGACCAGTTGTTGATCCATGATCGCCTGGGGCTGGCGATTGGGCAGGATGGTGCCGGGGTAGTAGGGCGCTTGGACATTCTGGGCCGCAACGCCGCCTGACCATGAACCGGCGGCCATGCACAGTGATAACAGCAGCGTGGGCAGATGCCGTCTAGGGTGACGCATGAGCTGACTCTCCAACCTGATCCAAAGGGCAAGGTCGCGAGGTTAGCGGCAGCGCGGATGTTCCACTGTCACAGGCTGTAACAGCCTAGGCCGGGCGCAGTGCGAGGGTCAGGGTCAGGCGTGCGCCGCCCAACGGGCTGCGGGTGATCGACAGCTCACCACCGTGCCAGTGGGTGGCGCGCTTGGCCAGTGCCAGGCCGAGGCCAAATCCGCTGGGCTCGTCGCCGCCCATGGCCAGGCGCACGAAGGGTTCGAAGATCTTTTCGCGGTTTTCTGGCAGTACGCCCGGGCCGTCATCATCCACATGCAGCACCAGGTGCTGGCCCTGGCACGCAGCGCTGACGTTCACCCGTTCGCGGGCGTAGTTAATGGCGTTGCTTAACAGGTTGCGCACGATCAGATGCAGCAGGGCGCGGTCGCCGATCAGTTCCAGGTCGGCCGGGTCGGTGTCCAGGGTCAGCAAGCGATGGTGCCCGTCCAGCAGGGCAAACTCCTGCTGCAGCCAGGCATAGAGATTGATTGGCTCATGCTGCAGGTCGCTGGGTGCATCGGCCAGCCGGGCAAAGGCGAGGCTGGCGCGAACCAGCGACTCCAGTTCTTCGATATCGGTGTGCAGGCGCTCTTGCAGGCGGGTGCGGGTGTCGGGGTCGGCGCTTTTACTCAGTAGTGCCAGGGCAAAACGCATCCGCGCCAAGGGTGTGCGCAGTTCGTGGGACACCGCCTGGGAAACCTCCCGGTGGCGTTCGCCCATCGAGCTGATATCCAGCGCGTGCCGTTGCAAGGTCAGCAGCAGCGGCGCCCACTCCTGGCTCATCGCGGGCAGCAGCGTGTTGGGCGAGCGGGCGAGGGTAGCAATGCAGGCATTAAGGGCATCGAGGTCATGGGTGTATTTGCGCCGGGAACGCAGGGCAATCCAGAGAAACAGCAGTACCGGCAGGCCGGCGACACAGGCGGTCACCCAGTACACCGGATATTGCAGCAAGTCCTTCACTTCGGCGGTTCCCCACAAGGGGCCGAATTGAATCACCGTGTCATCGTCCAGCGGGAAGTAGGTGACGTCCTCATCACTGTTCTGCGCCGGCTGATGGTGGTCGAGCATCACAATAGCTTCAGGCGGCAGCTCGATATCATCCTTTTTCACCAGGCTCACCGGGTACTGAAAGCGTGCTTGCAGTGACTCGATGCGCGCTTCCCGTTGTTCGGCGGGCAAGGCCTTGAGTTGCTCGGCAACGAGATAACCCGGCCCGGCCATCAGCCGCAGAAAACTGTAGTCCCCGATAAACACCGAGGCGTTCGAGCACAACCACAACAGGTAAAAAGTGAGGGCGGCCCAGCTGGTGCCGGCCGCGATGGCCATCCACGGGCGAACTTTAGACAGCATGCTGGCTCCCCGTCGGGATTTCGACGAACAGGTATCCCTGCGCCGTGATGGTCTGGATGGTCACGGGGCACTCAAGGCTCATCAGTTTTTTGCGCAAGCGCGACACCCGCATATCAATCGACCGGTTCAGCCCGTCGTACTCCAGGCCGCGCAGGCGCTGGAGCAGTTTTTCCCGGGTCAGCAATACGCCGCAATGGCGGGCAAAGATGGCGAGCAACTCGAATTCGGCCACCGAAAACTGCAAGGGCGCCTCGCCAAGCCAGGCGAAGTGGTTGTTCAGGTCCAGCCGAAAAGCGCCCCACTGGTAGTAACTGCGGGGGGCCTGGGGATGGCGGCGCAGCAGCGAGCGGATCCTTGCCAGCAACAGTTGCGGGTCGATCGGCTTGACCACGTAGTCGTCGGCCCCGGCGGCAAACCCCACCAATTGTTCGGCGTTCTCGTCCAGGGCCGTCATCATCAGGATCAGCCCGGGGTAGTGGTCGCGAATCTGTCGGCACAGGGTAAAACCGTCGATGCCCGGCAGCATCACATCGAGGATCAACAGTGCCGGCTGTTCATCCTGGATACGCTGGGCGGCGCGGTCGCCACGGTGTTCCACTGCAACGCTAAAGCCTTCGGCGCGCAGGAACTCGGCCGTCAGTGCCGCCAGGGGCAGGTCGTCTTCGATCAGCAACAGGGTATCGGACATGGCTCAGCAGGATCGTTGCCAAAAAGTGCGCAGAGTGTTGCGCCCTTGCCCCCGGCTAGGCAAGGGCTGTTCATCACGGCATCACGGGCTGCTTGCGGAAGGCGGGCTGCGGTGTTTTCACCGGCCGGTACAGCAGGAAGTAATAGGCGCCCAAACAAATCAGCCAGCTGAAAATTGCCGTCCACACGTTGTGGGAAAGAAAGTGCGCCCCTTGCATCGTGCGGCTCACCGAAAGCACCGTGCCCAGGCCCAGCGCAAACAGGAACGCCGAGCGCGCCATCCGCGGTCGGCGATCCCTCAGGGCAAAAAACAACGCAAACAGCGCAAACCCGGTCGCCGCATGTCCGCCCGGCCAGCAACGGCCAGGCTTGTCGGTCGGCGGCCTGGGGCTCAGCAGTTCGCTGTACGTCTCCTGGCCGCCAAACTCCTTGACGCTCCACGGGCATTGCACCCCGGTCACCGTCTTCAACGGTGAAACGAACGAGGTGGCCAGTGCCAGCGACAGCACCAGGCAGCCCAGTTCTCGGCGATAGGGTTTGAGTCGCTCAAAGACAAAGGCCCCGGCAAACCCGGCGATTGCCAGCACCGAAAACACGATCACCATCTGCTTGGCGCGATCGTGAAGAATGTCCTCCAGAAAAAAACTGTGCCGGCCCACGAAGCCGCCTTCGGACGCGTCGTAAAACAGCCTGGCGATGTCCATGTCCAGCGACGTCAGCTCCAGCAGCAACATGGCCACCGCCAGAACGGCAGGCACACCGAGGCACAGCCAGAAGTTGAGGGGTTGGGATAACGGACGAACAGCGATTGCGTGCATGGCGAACTCAGACTCTAAAAAAAGCCCCGGTCAGACCTGGCCGGGGCATTTTGGTTAGCGTGTACTCACTTGGGAAGCCTCGTCCTTGGGCACCCTCCAGCTCAGCAACTGTTGCTTGTAGTCATAACTGGCGCCCTGGTAGTAGGTGATGGCCCGTTGGATCAACGGGTCATCGCTGCCAACGCGGATTTCGTGGCTGTCGCCCAGGGCCTGGTCATGCCGACGCAAGCCTTGGCGCGGGCTGAGAATCGCCAGGTCCTTGCCGTCGAACAACCCCAGGTACTGGTAATTGCCGACTACTACCCGTGGCGGCAGGGGGTTGTCCTGCAGCAGGTTGCGGCCAAAAAACGTCGACTCGTAGCTCAGGTTCAGCAAGCCCAGCAGGGTCGGGGCGAGGTCGATCTGGCTGGCCAGCTTCGCGTTCTCGCCGGCGTCTACCAGTTTGGGTGCGTAGATGAACAGCGGGATCTGGTAGTTGACCATCGGCAGGTCTTCCTTGCCGGCGCTGCCCGCCGTGTGGTCGGCGACGAAAATAAAGATCGTGTTGTCGAACCAGGGTTTCTGGCGCGCCGCCTCCAGGAACTGGCCGATGGCATGGTCGGTGTACTTCACCGCGCCGTCGCGACCGTCACCGGATTTGATATCAATGCGGCCAGCCGGGTAGGTATACGGACGGTGGTTGGAGGTGGTCATCAGTTGCAGCAGGAATGGTTGCTGCTTGGCGTAGTCGGCGT
This sequence comes from Pseudomonas sp. P7779, assembly GCF_013386315.1. Taxonomy (NCBI): domain Bacteria; kingdom Pseudomonadati; phylum Pseudomonadota; class Gammaproteobacteria; order Pseudomonadales; family Pseudomonadaceae; genus Pseudomonas; species Pseudomonas sp. P7779. The sequence continues at coordinate 99,514 of NZ_JACARZ010000089.1, forward strand.
CCGCCAGTTTCAGCGTCTGTTTATAGAGGTCTTCGTCGGCCATGCCCCAGGCGTTTTTAAAGCTGATTTCGGATTCGGGCACGCTGCTCTGGTCGACCACGCGGTAACCGTTGCCGCTGAAAAACGCGTTCATGTTGTCGAAGTAGCCCCGGCCGCCGTAGACAAACACGCTGTCGTAGCCGATGGCGTTGAGCTGCTGGCCGAGGCTGCCGAAACCGCTTTCCCGGCCGATACGCTTGACGATGGAACGCCCGGGCGTCGGCGGGATGGCCAGGGTGATGGCTTCCAGGCCGCGGTCGGTGCGGGTGCCGGTGGCGTAGAAGTTATTGAAGTACAGGCTCTGTTTGCGCAGCGCATCGAGGTTGGGCGTGAGGTTATTCGGGTCGCCGTTGCTGCCCATGTACTTGGCACTGAAGCTTTCGATGGTCACCAGCACGATGTTGGGTTTGCGCAGCGTGCCCGGGTTGGTAATGGCGCGACGGATATCCAGCGGATCCGTGCCGATAAACCGTGCGTTGGGCTCGCTGAGTTCTGCGCGCAACTGCTTGGCGACTACATCCGCCGGCAGGCTCTTGTAGAACTGGGTGTAGTCCAGTTCGTTGTTACGGAAAGCGGCGAAGAACTGATAGGGGCCGTTGCTGGCCAATTCGTTGTTGTAGGCGTTACCGCCCTGGCTGCGCGGGCTGTCCTGGTTGATCAGTTGCAGGCTCAGGCCGGCCAGCAGCAGCAGGCCAAGGGCACTGAGCAGACGCTTGCGCATCGCAGGCAACGGCGCGTCCATGGCCGCGTTGAACGGTTTACGCAAGACCACGCTCAAGACGATCGCCATCACGGCCAGCAGACTCAGCAGCTTGCCGATCGGATACGACTCCAGCAGGTTGTTCAGCACTTCCTTGGAGTAGACCAGGTAATCCACGGCAATGAAGTTGAAGCGCACGCCGAACTCGTCCCAGAACAGCCATTCGGCCACGCTGGTGAAAAGCATGGCGAACAGGCTGACGGTGAGTACCGCCTGCAGGAACCAGCGATGGCCGCGACGGCGCCACAAGCCTGGCGGGCACAGCAGCAAATACAGGCCCAGGGGCAGGGCGGCATAGGCGAGGAAGCCGAGGTCATAGAGCAGGCCCACGCCGAATACCGGCAGCAGGTTACCGCTCACCTCATCCAGATGGGTTACCAGCAGCACGCTGCGGGTCAGTAGAAAAACCACCAGCCAGGCACCGGTCACCAACAGCAAATAGCGCATTGGCGCCGTTTTTGGAAAACCCATGTCAATGTTCCTTATTTACGATGGGCGCGATCTTCGCGCTGACACTGTAGTCAGCTTGTGAACCTATAGTGAAAAACTCGTTAAGTTCCCCAATCGGTTGAAAACAGTAATCGGTGCGGCCTTCAGGCCTAGCCGTGAGCCATACTTGGCCTTAAGCTGCGCGAGCCAACACGGCCGTTACCGCGTACGGAGACACTGCCCATGCGAATTTTATTGGTTGAAGACAACCGCGATATTCTGGCCAACCTGGCGGATTACCTGGGGCTGAAGGGCTACACCGTAGACTGTGCGCAGGACGGTTTGTCGGGCCTGCACCTGGCTGCCACCGAACATTACGACCTGATCGTGCTCGACATCATGCTGCCCGGCATTGACGGCTACACCTTGTGCAAACGCCTGCGGGAAGACGCGCGCCGCGACACGCCGGTGATCATGCTCACCGCCCGCGACCAACTGGATGACCGGCTGCAGGGCTTCAAGTCCGGCGCTGATGACTATCTGCTCAAGCCATTTGCGCTGTCGGAGTTGGCCGCGCGCATCGAAGCGGTGCTGCGTCGTGCCCAGGGCGGCGGTCGCCGTGCGCTGCAAGTCGGTGACCTGAGTTACGACCTCGACACCCTGGAAGTCACCCGCGAAGGGCGCCTGCTCAAGCTCAACCCGGTCGGCCTGAAGCTGCTGGCGGTGCTGATGCAAAAAAGCCCCCATGTGCTGCGCCGCGAGATTCTCGAAGAAGCCCTGTGGGGCGATGACTGCCCGGACAGCGACAGCTTGCGCAGCCACGTCCATCAACTGCGTCAGGTGATCGATAAACCCTTCGCCAAGCCGTTGCTGCAAACGGTGCACGGTGTGGGTTATCGCCTGGCCGAGGGTCGTGATGGAGTTTAAGCAAAGCCTTGCCCAGCGGATCATCATCGCCTTCGCCTTGATGAGCGCGCTGGTGGCGGGGGCCTTCGCCATGGGCATCGTCGCTACGGTGCACCTGGTGGAAGAAAAACTCATATCGGCAGGCCTGGGCGGTGACTTGCAACGGCTGTTGCTGATGGACAGCGTCGAGGACTGGAGCCATCGCCCGGAGCCCGACCAGTTGTTCTACTTCAGCGGCGGCCCCGGCGATTTCGAACTGCCCAAGGACTTGCGTCATCTGGAGCCTGGTTTTCACGAGGTGTTTCGGGAGGCGCTGTCCTACCATGCCATGGTCGAGGTGGTCGACGGCCGCCGTTATGTCCTGCTGCAAGACCAGAGCGATTTCGAAGAGCGCGAGCGCGTGCTGTTTGCCGTGGTGCTGGTGGGGTTTGTACTCAGCCTGGCGTTGGCGGTATTCCTCGGCTGGGTGCTGGCGCGCAAGGTAATGGCGCCGGTGGTGCGTCTGGCCCGCCAGGTGCGGCACCGCGACCAGTTACTCGGACTGGCACCACCGCTGGCGCCGGATTACGCCGCGGATGAAGTCGGCGAATTGGCCGTGGCCTTCGACGCCACCCTGGGCCGTTTGCGCCAGGCATTGTCCCGGGAGCAACTGTTTACCAGTGACGTGAGCCACGAATTGCGCACCCCGCTGATGGTGCTCGCCAGTTCCTGCGAGCTGTTGCTGGAGAACCCCGCGATTGACCAGCGCGGCCGCAAGCAGGTCGAGCGCATTGCGCGGGCCTGTGAAGAAATGCGCGAACTGGTGCAGACCTTCCTGATGCTGGCCCGTGCCCAGCGCGAGGAGGCCGGCATGTCGCCCCAGGCCAGCCTGGCCCAGGTGGCCGAGGACTTGCTGGGGATCTGGCGTGAGCCGATCGAGCGCAAAGGCCTTGAGCTGATCTATCAACCGGGCAATCCACTGGATACCCGCTACAACGCGACCTTCCTGCACGCGGTCATGGGCAACCTGTTGCGTAATGCCCTGCACTACACCGAGCATGGCTTGATCCGCCTTACCCTGGAACCGAGCGGTTTTGTGGTGGAAGACACTGGCGTGGGCATTCCCGAGGACAAGCGCGAAGCGATGTTCGAACCGTTTGTGCGTGGCAGTGAAAAGCGCGGTGAAGGCCTTGGCCTGGGTTTGTCCTTGGTTCAGCGCATCTGCGAGAACCAGGGTTGGAGCGTCAGCCTCAGCACCATGGAGCCCAACGGCTGCCGCTTTCACGTCGAATTGAGTCAGGTCAAAGCCTGATGCCTGCCCTGCCGCTAAGCTGCGGCAGACTTCCTGATTTTCGCCGAAGATGGCATCATGCCACGACTTGTGTCTGCAAAGTTTTGTAATGTATACGATTCGACAGGACAAGTTTTTCACAACGTGTTGACCTGTTGATCACAGGATTCTTTTTAAGGTTGTAGGCATCAGTAACTGGAGACCCGGTGATGCCTACCCCGATCAAGCTCGAATTTTCCGAAAAGTACGACGATCAGCACGCGCAGAATTATTTACTCAAACACCAGGACAATCTGGCTCGCCGGTTGTCCCACAAACGCGACGAGCAATTGGCCCGTGGTGCGCTGGCCATGGCCGGTGAGCCTGGCCTGGTGCTGGATTTGCCATGTGGTGCCGGGCGTTTCTGGCCGTTGCTGGCAGAAAAGCCCAACCGCGTGATCATCGGCGCCGACAACTCCGCGTCGATGTTGAAGATTGCCACCGTCGCCCAGCCGGCGGATGTGGTGAAACGGGTACGCCCCTTGCAAACGTCTGCCTTTGATATCGATTTGCCAGATAATGCGGTCGACAGTATTTTCTGCATGCGCTTGATGCACCACATAGGTGACCCCGAGCACAGGCTGGCAATACTGCGCGAATTTCAGCGTGTTACCCGTGACAGCGTGATTATCTCGCTGTGGGTGGACGGCAACTTCAAGGCGTGGAAACGCAAGCGTGCCGAAGTGCGGCGTCGCAACAAGGGTGAGCAGGAAGGTTACCAAAATCGGTTTGTGTTACCGGCTGCTACTGTTGAGGCAGAGTTTGAGCAGGCCGGTTTCCGTGTTCAGGAATCTCTGGACTTCATACCGCTCTACGCCATGTGGCGAGTGTATGTATTGCGCAAGAGGTAACAGGATGGCTGTCGAGTGTTTACCAGGTAGTGAAGTAGCTCCCGAGGAGCGATTTGATTATTTCTGGCGCCAGCAGGGCGAGTGGGTCGAAGAGCCCAATCGTCGTCGCGGCGGTGAAAGTGGTGTGCAACGGGTGACGGGCACCAATGGGCGTTTGCTCTACAGCAAGCGCCAGACCGGTCATATCTACCGTAGTTGGCTCCATCCGTTTGGGCGCCCGACTGTGTTGCGTGAGCGTGACGCCCTGAAGGGCCTGCGCTTGCTGGATGTACGCGTGCCGGAGTTGGTGTTCTGTGAGGCCCGTCGCGATCCTGAGCACCAATGGAAGGCGTTGTTGGTCACGGCGTCGCTGGACGGTTTCGACGAGATCGAAAACTGGTACGCCGCCGGTGGTCGTGAGCAGTATGGCGAGTTGGTGCATGAGCGTTTGCTCAAGGAACTGGCTGGTACGTTGGCGCGGATGCACAAGGGGCGTTGGCAGCATGGTTGCCTGTATATCAAGCATATCTTTGTGCGGGTGACGGGTGAGGGTGACGCGGCGAAGGTTGAGGTGGCGTTGCTGGATTTCGAGAAGTGCCGGCAGCGCTTGACCGCTTTGCGGGCGGCCCGGCATGACATGTTGCAGTTGCGCCGCCATTCGTCGTGGAATGCTACGGACTGGCAAAAACTGAGCTACTTTTACGAGACGGCGTTTGGCAGCGCTATCAAGGGTTTAACGTAATGAAGCTAGAAATTGCACGAGGTTTGTTTCTGTTGGGGGCTTTGGGCATAGCTGCCTTGGCCCTGGCTGCCTGGGAGCAGCCCCGGACACAAGTTCTCAGTGCGGTGCAGGGTGTCGGGCAGCAATGCCCGATGCCGCGGATCGCCAAGGTCGGTGTCGCGGCCAAGCCTGATCATGAGTTGTTGTTGTTCATGTTTGGGATGTCCCAAGGGATGAGGCCACAGAGTTGAAGAGATTGAAGCCCAAATAAAAGGCCTC
>NZ_JACARZ010000009.1:0-11357 GCF_013386315.1 Pseudomonas sp. P7779
GTAAGAGCGGAACCAATAGTCGCCGTTACGAAAATAACGGATATACACCCAGCCCAACTCCCCCCAACACAAATGTCGCATCTGAAATCAGGTCAGACTCTCGTCAATCACCAACACCAGCTTCCCGGAAATCCGATTAGTCGCCAGTTCAGCAAACGCAGCCTCGGCATCCTTGATCGGAAACGTCCTGGCCAGTTGCGGACTCAAGCGCCCCTCGGCAAACAACGGCCAAACATGCTGGCTCAAGTCACTGAACAAGTCAGCCTTGAACTGATCATCCCGACTGCGCAACGTCGACCCCAACACCTGCACACGCTTGGCCAACACCTGCGCCAGATCGATCTGCGCCTCACGCCCGCCCATCAACCCAATCAACACCCAGCGCCCATCACGCGCCACCAGCTTGAGATTCAGCGCCGCGTAATTCCCCCCCACCGGGTCAAGAATCACATCGAACGGTCCAAAATCCCTCAAGCCCTCGATGCCGTCAGTACGTACCACACCCCCCTGAGCCCCCAGCGCTTCACAGTACGCAAGGCGATCCGCCGACCCCACGCTGACCCAGCACGGGCTGCCAAACGCCTTGCACAACTGAGTCGCCGCCGAGCCCACCCCACTGGCGCCGGCATGCAACAACACCTTCTCACCGGGCTTGAGGCCCGCCAACTGGAACAGATTCAGCCACGCGGTGCTGTACACCTCGGGCAACCCGGCCGCTTCCACCAGGGACACACCCTCCGGCACCGGCAGCACATGCCGCGCATCCACCACCACTTCTTCAGCCATCCCGCCGCCAGCCAGCAAGGCGCAAACCCGATCCCCCACTTGCCACGACGAACCGGCGCCGACTTCGCTGATCACCCCGGAACACTCCAGGCCCAGCACCTGGCTGGCACCGGGAGGTGGCGGATAAAGCCCCGAACGCTGTAATAAATCGGCGCGATTCAGGCCCGCAGCCGCCACGCGAATGCGTACTTGGCCTACATCGCATGTAGGACTTGGCTCTTCTTGCCACTCCACATGACCTTCAACGCCTTGCAATGCTTTCACAGTGCCTCCATAGTGAGTCTGGACTGAGCCCGTTGCTGTAGCGTCGGGCTTTTTGCATTATGCGACCGGCCCATATGGAACCGGCGACTTCAAAGACGGCCTAATATGCGTTATCAATTGCCCCCGCGTCGAATCAGCATGAAGCATTTGTTCCCCAGCACCGCCCTCGCTCTTTTTATCGGTATCGGCCTTTTGCCGCTGTCGAGCAATACGTTCGCAGCCAACAGCTGGGACAACCTTCAGCCTGATCGCGATGAGGTGATTGCCAGCCTTAACGTCGTCGAGTTGCTCAAGCGCCACCATTACAGCAAGCCGCCGTTGGACGACGCTCGTTCGGTGATCATTTACGACAGCTACCTCAAGCTGTTGGATCCCTCGCGCAGCTATTTCCTGGCCAGCGACATCACCGAGTTCGACAAGTGGAAGACGCAGTTCGACGACTTCCTCAAGAGCGGTGACCTGCAGCCCGGCTTCACCATCTACAAGCGCTACCTGGACCGCGTCAAAGCGCGTCTGGACTTCGCCATTGGTGAGCTGGACAAAGGTGTCGACAAGTTCGACTTCACCAAGAAAGAGACCTTGCTGGTTGACCGCAAGGACGCTCCTTGGCTGACCACCGAAGCCGAGCTGGACGACCTGTGGCGCAAGCGCGTCAAGGATGAAGTCCTGCGCTTGAAGATCGCCGGCAAAGAGCCGAAGGCCATCCAGGAACTGTTGACCAAGCGCTACAAGAATCAGCTGGCACGTCTGGATCAGACCCGTGCCGAAGATATCTTCCAGGCCTACATCAACACCTTCGCAATGTCCTACGACCCGCACACCAACTATCTGTCGCCAGATAACGCGGAAAATTTCGATATCAACATGAGTCTGTCGCTGGAAGGCATCGGTGCCGTCCTGCAAAGCGATAACGACCAGGTGAAGATCGTGCGTCTGGTGCCGGCAGGTCCGGCCGACAAGACCAAGCAGGTTGCCCCGGCCGACAAGATCATCGGTGTGGCCCAGGCCGACAAAGAGATGGTCGACGTGGTCGGCTGGCGCCTGGATGAAGTGGTCAAGCTGATCCGCGGGCCGAAAGGCAGCGTGGTGCGCCTGGAAGTGATTCCGCACACCAACGCACCGAACGACCAGACCAGCAAGATCGTGTCCATCACCCGTGAAGCGGTGAAACTCGAAGACCAGGCCGTCCAGAAGCAAGTCCTCAACCTCAAGCAGGATGGCAAGGACTACAAGCTCGGCGTGGTGGTGATCCCGGCGTTCTACCTGGACTTCAAAGCGTTCCGCGCCGGTGATCCGGACTACAAGAGCACCACCCGCGACGTTAAGAAAATCCTCACAGAATTGCAGAAGGAAAAAGTCGACGGCGTGGTCATCGACCTGCGCAACAACGGCGGCGGTTCCCTGCAGGAAGCCACCGAGCTGACCAGCCTGTTTATCGACAAGGGTCCGACCGTGCTGGTGCGTAACGCTGACGGCCGTGTCGACGTGCTGGAAGACGAGAACCCGGGTGCCTTCTACAAAGGGCCGATGGCGTTGCTGGTCAACCGCCTCTCGGCATCCGCCTCGGAGATTTTTGCCGGCGCGATGCAGGACTACCACCGTGCGCTGATCATCGGCGGCCAGACCTTCGGCAAAGGCACCGTGCAGACCATCCAGCCGCTGAACCATGGCGAGCTGAAACTGACCCTGGCCAAGTTCTACCGGGTTTCCGGGCAGAGCACCCAGCATCAGGGCGTACTGCCGGACGTCGATTTCCCGTCGATCATCGACACCAAGGAAATCGGCGAGAGCGCCCTGCCCGAGGCGATGCCGTGGGACACCATCCGTCCTGCGATCAAGCCTGCGGTAGACCCGTTCAAACCGTACATCGCAGAGTTGAAAGCTGATCACGAAGCCCGCTCCGCCAAGGATGCCGAGTTCATCTTCATCCGCGACAAACTGGCCCTGGCCAAGAAGTTGATGGAAGAGAAAACCGTCAGCCTGAACGAAGCCGACCGTCGTGCGCAGCACACCGACATCGAGAATCAGCAACTGGTGCTGGAGAACGCCCGCCGCAAGGCGAAAGGCGAAGCCCCGCTCAAGGAACTGAAGAAAGAAGACGAAGACGCGATCGCCGCCGAGCCTGATAAAACCAAGCCGGAAGATGATGCCTACCTGAGCGAGACCGGGCGCATCCTGCTGGACTACTTGAAGATCAGCAAGACGGTGGCCAAGCAGTAAATGATGGCGATTTAATGTGAACGCTCCTCGGAGTGTCATCAAATAGACATCATTCTGTCGTGAAATGAAGGACCTGCCAAAGCAGGTCCTTTTTTTTCGACCCGAGAAAATCATGACCATGACCGAACAGCTGAATGCATTGGGCTCAATCCTGGCTCAAGGCAGTTTGCACAGCCTGTTCCAACCCATCATTTCCCTGTCTGAACGACGCGTCATCGGTTATGAAGCCCTCAGTCGCGGCCCGTCCAACAGCCCGTTGCACTCCCCGGTCGCACTGTTCTCCGTGGCCCGTCACGCCGGGCGTCTCAGTGAGCTGGAGATGGTCTGCCGGGAAAGTGCCTGCCGGCGGTTCAGCGAGCAGAAACTGCCGGGCAAGCTGTTTCTCAACGTCTCACCCGAATCCCTGCTGGAGACCGCCCACCAGCCCGGCCGTACCCTGCAACTGCTCAGCGACTTCGGCATCCCGCCCAGCCAGGTGGTGATCGAACTGACCGAGCAAACCCCGACCGACGATTTTCAACTGCTGCAAACCGCGCTGCACCACTACCGCGCCATGGGCTTTTCGATTGCCCTGGATGACCTGGGTGCCGGTTATTCCAGCCTGCGGCTGTGGTCGGAGCTGCGCCCGGACTACGTGAAGATCGATCGACACTTTATCGACGGCATCCACCAGGACGCCCTCAAGCGCGAGTTTGTCGGCTCCATCCTGCAAATCGCCAAGGCCTCCCGGGCCCAGGTCATCGCCGAAGGCATCGAGTTGCCGGAAGAGTTGGCGGTGCTCACGGAAATGGGCGTTGACCTGGTGCAGGGCTACCTGCTCTGCCGCCCCCAGGAACACCCGCCGCAGGAAGCGCGGTTGATGCTGCCCAAGCCCGACAACGCCAACGTCGCGCTGAACGACGAAGGCAGCGACCTCAGCGCCCTGCTCAACGAACAACCGGCCGTGGGCCAGCACACTGCCACGGCGCAGGTCCTGGAAGCCTTTCGGCGCCAGGCCAACCTCAATTCCCTGGCGGTGCTGGATGAGCGTGGCCACCCGATTGGCATCGTGCACCGGCACTCGCTGTCAGATGCGCTACTCAAGCCGTTCGCCACCGATCTGTTCGCCCGCAAGCCCATCAGCCGCTTGATGAGTGATGACTTTCTCGCGGTGGAACTGAGCCAGTCCTTGCAGCAGGTCAGCCGCCTGCTTACCAGTCGCGCACGCCAGCGGATCGAGGAAGATTTCATCATCACCCTCAACGGCGATTATCTGGGGCTGGGCCGGGTGATCGATGTGCTCAAGCTGATTACCGAGCTGAAAATCCAGCAGGCACGCTATGCCAACCCGCTGACCTTGCTGCCGGGCAACGTCCCCATCCAGCAGTGCCTGACGCGGCTGTTGCAGCAACAACGCGAGTCTGTGATCTGCTACGTCGATATCGACAGTTTCAAGCCATTCAACGATATCTACGGCTATGGCCGGGGCGATGAAGTGCTGCTGTGCCTGGCGCAATGCCTGAACGACCGGGTAGACCCCAGCCGCGACTTCGTCGGGCATATCGGCGGTGATGACTTTTTGCTGGTGCTGGGGCCGCAGGATTGGCGCAAGCGGCTGAACCAGTTGCTGGACGACTTCCACACCCAGTGCCGGCGCTTCTATCGCAGCGAGCATCTGGACGCGGGCTGTTTCGTTGCACTGAACCGCCAGGGCGTGCGCCAGGAGTTTGCGCTGCTGTCGCTGTCCATCGGCGTGGTGCATTTGTATCCACAGGCCTGTGGACAACTCGATGCCAGCCAGTTGGCGGAACTGGCCTCGCAAGCCAAGCACCACGCGAAGAACGTGGCGGGCTACAGCATTCATGTGATTGACAGCCTGGAGCTGGGCCAGGCAGAACCGCAGCCGCTCTAGATCAGAGTTGCTCCAGGCGCATCTGCGCCAACGGGTGCCCGGCTCGGGCGGCGATTTTCCACCAGCGTGCCGCCTCCAGCGGATCAGGCGCCTTGCCAAGGCTGCCCGCAAGGCTCAACACCCCAATCTGGTAGGCCGCCTTGCCGTCGCCGGCCAGGGCCGCCAGCCGCAACAGTCGCACGCCTTCTTCACGGGCGCCGAGGCCCTTGCCACGAAACGTCAGGATATGTCCGTAGAAACTCTGTGCTCCTACGTCGCCCAGATTGGCCATGCGCGCGAACTGGCCTTCAAGCCACTGCCAGCCACGCGGCTGTCGCACGAACCAGGACCAATGAAACAACTTGCGCGCCAGCCAGTAACTGGCATACGCCTTGAGCTTCCAGAACACTACGCCTCCGCTGACTCGGGATAATCGTACTCAAATACTCGCACCACTTCGGATGCGTGCCACGACGCCGCGGCCACGCCATCGGACGGCCCGCAGAAGCGCCCGAGACGCTCCACGCATTCAAAGAAACCGGTACGTGGCAGGCGACTGGCGCCCTGGCTGATCACCAGGGAACTGCGCAGTGGTTGGTCGGCCTTGGCATCCAGCGCCGCCAGGTGCTCCAGCGCAGCCGTCAGCGTCTGCATGGCCGGCGTGGGAAATTGCAGGCGCTCCAGCAAGGCGCGGTAGGTCAAGAGGTGGCGCTGTCGGCGCGCCTGGTCCAGCTCGTTGAGTAACCCATCCCAATGTTGACGGCTGATGCGTACGCTCACGTTTCGTCCCTCCAACCTGCAACGCCAAGTTCCCAGGCCAGGCTGCGGCGGATGGCAGCGTCCGGCTGGCGTTCACCGCTTTCGATCAGGCCCAGGTAAGACGGGCTGATGCCCACTGTGCGCGCCAGAACCTCGATGGCCAGGCCCTTGGCCTCGCGCAGGCTTCGCAGCTGCTCCAGGGGGCGCAGATCCGGCTCGGCAGTGGCTTGGCTAATGGTCGAAGCGGGAGGCGTTGGCTGTTGCTGACCGGCAGCTTTTAACAGCGCCTGATACTGAGCCCATGGCAGAACCGCATATTCGGGCTCGCCATCCTTTGTAATTATCTGAATATCCATGACTGCCCCGTAGGATCACAACACTTACTTCGTAAGTACTTTCCTTAGGAGTGTAATCCTAACAGCCACAAAGAGCGCAGGGGGATATTCCCAAGGTTCAGTTTTTTTTCAGGTGTTCCTGCGTAAGCAGCTGAGGCGTCGCAGGAAGGCGCTCAACCACCGCAAGTTTCTCGGGGAGCTGACGCTCGCGCCAGGCGCGAAAGGCGCTCAGTTCGCCGTCGAGGGTCTTCATGACCCACGCCAGCACAGCAATGTCGTCGAGCATGCCGAACACCGGGATAAAGTCCGGGATCGCATCAATCGGGCTCAGGAAGTACATCAACCCTGCCACTACCGAAATCAGCGCCTTGGGGCTGATGGCCCGGTACTCGCCGCGCCAGTAGGCCAGGCACAAGGCCTGGAGCAGCTTGAGGTCGTCCTTGAGCTTGCCCAGCCGGTTGCCCTGGCTCGAGCCTTTGGCGGCGACCGCGAACAGCAACGTCGGCAAGCGCCCACGGCCAAGCAGGCGAGCAGCCATGGGCAGGAAGCGGGTGAAATTAAACGGGGCTTTCATCGTCACTCCAGTTCCAGGCGACAGAAAAGGTTATCCACACAAATTGTGGATAACCTTGTGAACAGAGCCTATTTTCCAGGCTGAAAGCCACGTAATACAAGGCCTACAGTCAGATCGGGCGTTTTTTGCGCACATAAAAAAAACCCAAGAATTCATTGACTTGGAGATAATCTGCGTCTACCCGTACTCGGGTCTTTTATCAGACTGCTCTAGCCCGCATGGGTTCGGTTGAATTTGCCCTGGATTCAACTGATCGTTCCCACGCTCTGCGTGGGGATGCCGCCTGTGGCGCTCCGCGCTCGCTGTTAGCGCTAGGCCTAAGCTATGCGCAATGGTGACGCAGAGCGTCACGGGATGCATTCCCACGCAGAGCGTGGGAACGATCGCATACGATCGCACAGGCCAGAAACAACAACGCCCCGTCGAGACGGGGCGTTGTGTGTTCAGGCGCTGATTACTTCTTGGCAGCAGGAGCCGCCGGTGCGTCAGGAGCGTCTGCCTTGGACGGGTCCTTGATGGCCAGCAGTTCCAGGTCGAATACCAGCACGGAGTTGGCTGGAATCGCCGGGCTCGGGCTCTGCGCGCCGTAGGCCAGGTCGGACGGGATGTACAACTCGACCTTCTCGCCAACGTGCATCAGTTGCAGGCCTTCGACCCAACCTGGAATCACGCCGCTGACCGGCAGGTCAATCGGGCTGCCGCGATCCACGGAGCTGTCAAAGGTGGTGCCGTTGGTGAGCTTGCCGGTGTAGTGAACAGTCACTACGTCGGTAGGCTTGGGTTGAGCACCGTCCGCTTTCTTCACGATCTTGTATTGCAGACCGGAAGCGGTGGTGACAACGCCGTCTTTCTTGGCGTTTTCTTCGAGGAATTTCTTGCCGGCGGTTGCCGACTCTTCGCTCATCTTGGCCATACGCTCTTCAGCACGTTTTTGCAGTGCGGCGAAGGCTTCGACCAGCTCGTCGTCTTTCAGCTTCTGTTCTTTCTTGCCGACGGCATCTTCGATGCCTTGGGCTACCGCTTTGGAGTCCAGGTCATCCATGCCTTCCTGGGCAAGGCTTTTGCCCATGTTCAGGCCGATACCGTAGGAAGCTTTTTGCGCCGGGGTTTTCAGCTCTACGCTGGTTTGCGAATCACAACCCGCAAGTACCAGGCTAACCAGGGCCACCGCCGCCGCCAACCGATGCTGTTTCATGCTATTTCCTTGTTCGTGTGCCAAAAGGGCATTCGAGTAAAGTCGCGAGCTTATCAGGCGGCCACGACCAATGGCTACCGGCATGTGAGCAGGAAACTTCTGATAAGTTCACGTGTTTAAAAGCATTTTCATTCAATCCAGGGCCCTGCAACGGACGGCAGCAGCGCTGGAACGAGACTCATGGCCACTTGCCGCACTGCTGGCCTGATGGCATAAGAACGCTACAACTCGACAAGGATAGTTATCTTGCGCATTTTTTCCCGTGTTTTGCTGATGATTTTCATACTGCTGGGCCTGGTCCTGGCGGTGGTGCTCTATTACGTGGTCAACCCGAAGCTGCCGGTCTACGTGCCGGTGGAACAGGTGCACTATCAGGATCAATGGAGCGCCGCAGATCGCCAGACCTACTATTTCACGCCCCAGGGCACCCAGGTCAAGGGCCTGCGTTATGCCTGGTTTACCGCACTGGAGCTGCCGTTCTCCGAACAGCGTTTCGCCACGCCCGAGTACCTGGCGCGCTTCGGTTTCCTGGTAGATCCCAGGCAAGTGCCTACTGCACAAAACCCCGGCAACCTGCCGGTGGGTTTCGCTCGGCATAAAAATGCCGGCAGCAATGATGAGTTCCTCGACATCACCTGCGCCGCCTGCCACACCGGCCAGTTGAACTTCAAAGGCCAGGGCCTGCGTATCGACGGCGGCCCGGCGCAGCATGTGCTGCCGTCCAGCGTACCGACCCTGCGCGGCGGCAGCTTCGGCCAGGCGCTGGTCGCCAGCCTTGCCTCGACCTACTACAACCCGTGGAAATTCGAGCGCTTTGCCCGCACCGTGCTGGGCGATGACTACGACGACCAGACCGCAGCGCAACTGCGCCAGGACTTCAAGAAGTCCCTGAACAACTTCCTCAAAGTTGCCTGGAACGACACCCACCGTGGCCTCTACCCCACCGAAGAAGGCCCGGGCCGCACCGACGCCTTTGGCCGTATCGCCAACGCCAGCTTCGGCGACGCCATTTCCCCCGACAACTACCGCATCGCCAACGCCCCGGTGGACTACCCGCAACTGTGGGACATCTGGACCTTCGACTGGGTGCAATGGAATGGCTCGGCCCAACAACCCATGGCCCGCAATATCGGCGAAGCCCTGGGCGTCGGCGCCACCCTGGACTTCTTCGACAGCGCCGGCCAGCCGCTCCAGGGCGATGCGCGCTACGCCTCCAGCGTGCGGGTGCGCGACCTGAATACCATCGAAGAAACCCTGCAACGGCTCAAGCCCCCCACCTGGCCCGAAGACCTGTTCGGCGCCATCGACAAACCGCTGGCCGCCCAGGGTCGCGCACTGTTCGCGGAAAACTGCGCCGGCTGCCACGTGCCAGCGGTGTCCCAGGTCGATGGCCGCCCGGTGCGCCAGTTGAAAATGCTCCCGGTGGAAGTCATCGGCACCGACCCCGCTACTGCCAACAATATCGCTGACCACCGCTTCGACCTCAGCGCCCTGCAATGGGACCCGGCGGAGTTGGCGAAAATGAACGTCGAACTGCACCCCACGCCCACCGAGCCGCTGGACCTGCGCAGCCTCTCTTCAGCCAAAGGCCTGGCCTACATCACCGCCTTTGTCGAAGACCACGCCTACCGTGCCGCCGGTGTGACACCTGCCGAACGCCCGCGCCTGGACGGCTTCGGCCTGCCGATCGGCGTACGCGAATTGCGTGCCTACAAGGCACGGCCCTTGGCCGGGGTGTGGGCGACACCGCCGTTCCTGCACAACGGCTCGGTGCCGACGATCTACCAATTGCTCTCGCCTCAGGACGAGCGCAGCCCGACCTTCTATAAAGGCACCTTCGAATACGACCCGCGCCACCTGGGCTATCAAACCGCCGCGTTCCCCAACGCGTTCCTGTTCGATACGCGCATCACCGGCAACCACAACAGCGGCCACGAATTCCGTGCCGGGCAGCGTGGCAACGGGGTGATTGGCCGAGGCTTGCTGCCCCAGGAACGCTGGGCGCTGCTGGAATATTTGAAAGTGCTGGGCGGCCCGCTGGAACAGCAACTGCCCTGACCCAACCGACTTCGCAGAAAAGGATTTTTAAATGCTCGCTCGACTTTGGCTGCGCCTCGGCGCGTTTCTCGGCAAGACCCTGTTGTGGCTGGTGGGCCTGGGCCTGCTGGGCTGGTTGCTGTCCACCCTGTGGTTTGCCTGGCAGCACAGCGGCCCGGTATCGCCGGATGAACAGATCCCGCCGGGTGAAGCGGCCATGACCCAGGGCATCATCCAGACCGCCGTGCGCATCGTCGACCAGCACCGCGAAGGCACGCGTTACCTGCGGGATGCGCATGCCAAGGCCCATGGCTGCGTGAAGGCCGAGGTCAGCGTACTGGCGGACCTCGACCCGGCCCTGCGCCAGGGCGTGTTCGCCGAGCCGGGCAAGACCTGGCAGGCGATGATGCGACTGTCCAACGGCAATGCGTATCCGCAGTTCGACAGCATCCGGGATGCCCGGGGGATGGCGATCAAGTTGCTGGACGTGCCAGGCAAACAGCTGCTGGCGGATCAGCAGGCGCGGGGTGAGCAGGACTTTGTGATGTTCAGCCATCCGAATTTTTTCGTCAGTGATGTGGCGGAGTATGCGCAGAACGTTTCGGCTCAGGCCGATGGCAAGAAAGTCATGGCGTTTTTCCCCGGGGTGGATCCGCGCAGTTGGCAGGTGCGGCATTTGTTTATCGCGCTGGCGACGTTGGCGCCGCCGCCGGTGAGTCCTACGCAGACGACGTATTTCTCGGTGTCGCCGTATAAGTTTGGGGCGGCGAATGCGAAGTTTCGGGTGGCGCCGGATCCCCAGGGGTGTCCTGCGTATGTGCTGCCCAAACAGAATCAGGACCTGCCGAACTTTTTGCGCAGTGCGTTGAATCAGCAACTGTCGACGGACCGGGTGGCGGCGTGTTTTGTGTTGCAGATTCAGCGGCAGAATCCGCAGAAGTTCATGCCGATCGAGGACACCAGCATTGAATGGAAAGAGAGTGATGCGCCGTTTGAGACGGTGGCCAAGGTGGTGATTCCGGCGCAGGATTTTGATACGCCGGCGTTGAATCTGGCTTGTGATAATCAGTCGTTTAATCCGTGGTTTGGGGTGGAGGCGCATCGGCCGATTGGGGGGATTAACCGGTTGCGTAAGGCGGTGTATGAGGCGGTCAGTGATTATCGGCATAGCCGGAATTTGTAACGCCGCGGTGTTGGGGACATATCCGTTATTTGGGTGATGGCTTATATCGGTTCCGCTCTTACAGCGGCTCACTTTTGAACAGCGCAAAAGTAAGCAAAACGCTCTTGCCCCACCACTCGGCTCCTCGCGTAGGC